>NZ_JBSVWN010000021.1:0-86302 GCF_054071325.1 Pseudomonas sp. SDO5215_S409
GTTAACGTGTTTAATCCGACTTAAACAGGCGCGCACGCTAACAAAACGGCAAAACGATTGATGTCAGGCGATTCCCAAAATGCATTCGACTTTGCAGGGGGGGCAGGTCAGTGAATGGCCGCAACTGGTTCAGTCAAGTGGAGGGCTTACGGCTACTGGGGCAGCGACGTCTTTTTCATGAAGATCAAGAATGGTGTTCCCGGCAATCCGTGAACCATAAAAAAGGGGCTTCAACAGAAGCCCCCTCGTGCGAACACCAATGGTTTATCCGCGTGCGTTGTGCACACCGTCCGCCAGGGCCGCGCACAGGCTCAACACGCCGTCGATGGCTTGCTGGTCGTTGTCGGCCTTGGCGATGTAATCGATCAGTGCCGACCCCACCACCACACCGTCCGCCAGGCGGGCGATGGACGCGGCTTGCTCGGGGGTGCGAATGCCGAAACCGATGCTGATCGGCAGCTCGGTGTGGCGGCGCAGGCGGGCGACGGCTTCTTCAACGTGTTCCAGGGTGGCGGAGCCCGCACCGGTCACGCCGGCCACCGACACGTAATACACAAACCCGGAGCTGCCATTGAGCACGGTGGGCAGGCGCACGTCGTCAGTGGTGGGCGTGGTCAGGCGGATGAAGTCGATACCGGCGGCCTGGGCCGGGTCGCACAGCTCGTAGTTATGCTCGGGCGGCATGTCCACCACGATCAGGCCGTCTACCCCGGCTTCTTTGGCGTCGGCGATGAACTGCGGCACGCCGTATTTGTGGATCGGGTTGAAGTAGCCCATCAGCACCAGCGGCGTATGGCTGTTGTCTGTTCGGAACTCGCGCACCATCTGCAGGGTTTTCGCCAGGTTTTGCTTGGCGGTCAGCGCGCGGATGTTGGCCAGTTGGATCGCCGGGCCGTCGGCCATCGGGTCGGTGAAGGGCATGCCCAGCTCGATCACGTCGGCACCGGCGGCAGGCAAGCCTTTGAGGATCGCCAGCGAGGTGTCATAGCCCGGGTCACCGGCGGTGATGAAGGTCACCAGGGCGGCGCGGTTCTGTTCTTTGAGTTGCGCAAAACGGGTTTGCAGGCGGCTCATCAGTGTTTCTCCTGCTGGGACGGCGCGTGAGGTTGTTCCATGTGGTGCATGACGGTTTGCATGTCTTTGTCGCCACGGCCCGAGAGGTTGACCACCATCAAGTGGTCCTTGGGCAGCGTCGGTGCGCGTTTGAACACTTCTGCCAACGCGTGGGAGCTTTCCAGTGCAGGAATAATCCCTTCCAGGCGGCAGCATTTGTGAAAGGCGTCGAGGGCTTCGTTGTCGGTCACCGAGGTGTACTGGACGCGGCCAATGTCGTGCAACCAGGCGTGTTCAGGGCCGATGCCGGGGTAGTCCAGGCCTGCGGAGATCGAGTGGGCGTCGATGATCTGGCCGTCGTCGTCCTGCAACAAGAAGGTGCGGTTGCCGTGCAGCACGCCCGGTACGCCGCCGTTGAGGCTGGCCGCGTGCTTGCCGGTCTCGATGCCGTAGCCGGCCGCTTCGACACCGATGATCTCAACGCTGTTGTCGTTCAGGAACGGGTGGAACAGGCCCATGGCGTTGGAACCGCCGCCGATGCATGCCACCAGGCTGTCGGGCAGGCGGCCTTCTTTTTCGTGCAGTTGGTCGCGGGTTTCCTTGCCGATCACGGCCTGGAAGTCGCGCACCATGGCCGGGTACGGGTGGGGACCGGCGACGGTGCCGATCAGGTAGAAAGTGCTCTCGACGTTGGTCACCCAGTCACGCAACGCTTCGTTCATTGCATCTTTGAGCGTGCCGGTGCCAGCGACCACCGGGATCACTTCGGCGCCCAGCAGCTTCATGCGAAACACGTTGGCCTGCTGGCGCTCGATGTCGGTGGTGCCCATGTAGATCACGCATTGCAGGCCGAAGCGCGCCGCCACGGTGGCGGTGGCCACGCCGTGCATGCCGGCGCCGGTTTCGGCGATGATGCGTTTTTTGCCCATGCGCCGCGCCAGCAGGATCTGGCCGATGCAGTTGTTGATCTTGTGCGCGCCGGTGTGGTTGAGCTCTTCGCGCTTGAGGTAGATCTTGGCGCCGCCGCAGAACTCGGTCAGGCGTTCGGCGAAATACAGCGGGCTTGGGCGTCCGACGTAGTCGCGCTGGAAGTAGGCCAGTTCTTCATTGAAGGCAGGATCGACCTTGGCCGCTTCGTATTCGCGGGCGAGGTCGAGGATCAATGGCATCAGGGTTTCCGCTACGTAGCGCCCGCCAAAGGCGCCAAACAGGCCGTTGGCATCGGGGCCGTTGCGAAAATCGGTCTGGGACTGAGTCATGGGACGCTCCAGGAGATGGCAGGGGACAATGAGTGCCACTGTACGCGTGACGTTAAACGCTGAAAACCGATAAGATCGCCGCAACCTGTCAGGAAAACTCACACATGAGTCGAGAGCTGCCGCCCCTTAATGCCTTGCGCGCCTTTGAGGCCACCGCCCGCCTGAACAGCGTCAGTCAGGCCGCCGAAAGCCTGCACGTAACCCACGGCGCGGTCAGCCGACAGCTCAAGGTGCTCGAAGAGCATTTGGGGGTCAGCCTGTTCGCCAAGGACGGGCGTGGCCTGAAACTCACAGATGCGGGCATGCGCCTGCGCGACGCCAGTTTTGAGGCGTTCGAGCGTTTAAGGGATGTGTGCGCCGAACTCACCCAAAGCAGCGCCGACGCACCGTTCGTTCTGGGGTGCTCCGGCAGTTTGCTGGCGCGCTGGTTTATCCCGCGCCTGGGCCGTTTGAACGCCGACCTGCCGGACCTGCGCCTGCACTTGTCGGCGGGCGAAGGCGACCTGGACCCGCGCCGCCCCGGCCTTGACGCATTGCTGGTGTTCGCCGAGCCGCCGTGGCCGGCCGACATGCAGGTGTACGCACTGGCCAGTGAATGCATCGGCCCGGTCATGAGCCCGCATTTTGCGGGGTTTGCGCGGTTGCGCAACGCCCCGCCCCAGGCGCTGCTCCATGAGGCCCTGTTGCACACCACCTCCCGCCCGCAAGCCTGGCCCACCTGGGCGCAGCACCACGGCATCGATCCCGCCGCGTTCAAGTACGGGCAGGGTTTTGAGCATTTGTATTACTTGCTGGAGGCGGCGGTGGCCGGGTTGGGCGTGGCCATTGCCCCGCAGCCGCTGGTGGCCGAAGACCTGCGGGCGGGCCGCCTGGTGGCGCCATGGGGGTTTAGCCAAACCCCGGCGCAACTGGCGTTGTGGCTGCCCAAGCGCGCCGCGGACGGGCGCGCCGGGCAACTGGCGCAGTGGCTCAAGGCCGAGCTGGCGCGCCAGGACGTTTAGTCAGTCGCCGCGTTTGCACAGCAGGTAGGCGGCCAGCAGGCCCAGCGCGCCCACGGCGACGCCGGCGGTTGTCCACGGGTGCTCTTGGGCGTAGTCCCGGGTGGCGGCGCTGGTTTCGCGGATTTTGACTTTGCTGTCTTCGTAGGCATCGCTGATCAGGTGGCGAGAATGCTTGAGCGCGTTCTCGGCATTGCTTTTCAGGGCCTTGAGGGTTTTGCGCGACTCGTCCGAAGCATCGTCCTTGAGGCTCTCAAGTGATTTGAGCAGGCTCGAAATCTCCGCTTCCATGCTTTCCAATGACGCTTTGCGTAACGAGGTGTTGGCCATGTGGGCTCTCCTGGAGTGATTGAGTGGCGTGTGTAGATACCGACTCCAGCGGTTTGAGAAAGTGCAGTAAATCTGAACTTTCGGGTGGGAACGGTCGCCAGAAGCAGTACGAGATTTCACTGCTAGGCTCAATCCACGACCCCGAGGAGAAGCACCATGACTGACCATCACACCTACAAGAAAATCGAACTGGTGGGCTCGTCCCCGAGCAGCATCGAGGACGCCATCAACAACGCCCTGGCCGAGGCCAGCAAAAGCATCAAGCACCTGGAATGGTTTGAAGTGACCGAAACCCGCGGGCACATCAAGGACGGCAAGGCCGCGCATTTTCAGGTCACGCTCAAGGTGGGCTTCAGAATCGCCAATAGTTGAGTGAAGCGGTTGAACTTGCTCGCTGGCCGATTGCCATAACCTGCGCTACAACCTAGGGGTGCCGATACAACGCGTGTCGGCACGCTCATTTAGATCAGCGCAAGGAAAGTAACGGATGAAGAAGTTCCTGTTGGCGGTAGGTTTGTTGAGCATTGCAGGCACGGCCCTGGCGGCGGGCAAGCCTTGTGAAGAACTGAAAAGCGAGATTGCAGCGAAAATCGACGCCAACGGCGCCAAGCATTATTCGCTGCAAGTGGTGGACAAGGGCGCAGCGGCCGCCGACTACAAGGTGGTGGGAAGCTGCGAAGCGGGCACCAAGGAAATCGCCTACAAGCGTGGGTGATCCGTGCTTAAGACGTGAAAACCGACGCCAGTGCGTCGGTTTTTTTACGCCTGCGTTTAACCCTTCATCACCTGGGACAGCAACTCGTAAGAATGCAGCCGATCGGCGTGTTCGTACAGGTCACAGGTGAAGATCAACTCGTCGGCACCGGTCTGCTCGATCAACACCTCAAGCTTGGCGCGGAGCTTGGCCGGGCTGCCCACCATGGCCAGGCCGAGAAAGCTGCCCACCGCGTCTTTTTCGTGGGGCAGCCACAAGCCGTCCATGGTCTTGACCGGCGCGCGTTGCACCAGGCTCTGGCCGCGCATCAAGGCCAGGATGCGCTGGTAGACCGACGTGGCGAGGTAATTGGCGTGCTCGTCGGTGTCGGCGGCGACCAGCGGAATGCCGAGCATCACGTAGGGTTTGTCCAGCACGGCCGAAGGCTGAAAGTGGTTGCGGTAGACGCGGATCGCTTCGTGCATCAGGCGCGGTGCGAAATGTGAAGCAAAGGCGTAAGGCAAGCCGCGTTCGCCCGCCAACTGCGCGCTGAACAGGCTGGAGCCCAGCAGCCAGATCGGCACCTGGGTGCCGGTGCCGGGCACGGCGATGACGCGTTGGTCGGGGGTGCGCGGGCCAAGGTAGGCCATCAGTTCGGCCACATCCTCGGGGAAATCGTCAGCGCTGCCGGAGCGTTCACGGCGCAGGGCGCGGGCGGTCATCTGGTCGGAGCCCGGCGCGCGGCCCAGACCCAGGTCGATACGGCCGGGGTAGAGGCTTTCGAGGGTGCCGAACTGTTCGGCGATCACCAGGGGCGCATGGTTGGGCAGCATCACCCCGCCGGAGCCGACGCGAATGGTCGAGGTGCCACCGGCCAGGTAGCCCAGCAACACCGAGGTCGCGGAGCTGGCGATGCCGTCCATGTTGTGGTGTTCGGCCACCCAGAAGCGGTTGTAGCCAAGCTTTTCCACATGCCGGGCCAGGTCCAGAGAATTGCGCAGTGACTGCGCCGGGCTGCCGTCGGCGCGCACGGGCACCAGGTCGAGGGTCGAAAATTTAACGTCGGACAGTGGTTTCATAAGCCTGCTTCTCCAGAGGGCAGGTGTTTGACGAGACAAATCCTGCCGCTTTATGTACATGCTCTGTGCAATGAGGGCATATACCCGAGTTTCAATAGCAGTCTAGAAATTTCCTACTTAAAAACTAGGTTTTTCTTGCGGTGTGAACTTTACCGACGCATCTATCCTCAGAACCTTACTGACGTAAAACCACTGCTTGGGAGATGACCATGAGTATCAAGAAAAAAGCATCCGCTCACTGGGAAGGCGACCTGAAGACCGGTTTGGGCTCGATTTCCACGGAAACCGGCGTGCTCCGCGAAGCGCCCTACGGCTTCAAGGCCCGTTTCGAAGGCGGCAAGGGCACCAACCCCGAAGAGTTGATCGGGGCGGCCCACGCAGGCTGTTTCTCCATGGCGTTTTCCATGATTCTGGGCGACGCGGGCCTTAAGGCTGACAGCATCGACACCCAGGCCGAAGTGACCCTGGACCAGGTAGACGGTGGTTTTGCGATTACCGCGGTGCACCTGATCCTCAAGGCGAAGATCCCCGGGGCCAGCCAGGCACAGTTCGATGAGCTGAGCAAAAAGGCCAAGGAAGGTTGCCCGGTGTCCAAGGTGTTGAACGCCACCATCAGCCTGGAAGGCACCCTGGTCAGCTGACCCGTGCCAAGGCGGGCGCGAGCCTGCTCGCGCCCGCCGGCACAAATATGCTCGAATAGCCCGTTGCAGCCTTGGTGCGCACCCGCGCGCCGGCACTCAGGGAGCTCTACTCATGAAACGTTTTGCCTTGGCGGTTATTTGTACGGCGTTGGCCACATCGGCTGTGGCCGCACCGAAAGATTGCGAAGCGCTCAGGCAAGAGATCGAGGTCAAGATCCAGGCCAATGCCGTCCCCTCTTACACCCTGGAAATCGTCAGCAAGCAAGAAGCTGAAAAGCACGATATCGCCATGGTGGTCGGCAGCTGCGAGAACGGCACCAAAGCCATCATCTACCAGAAAAACAATGACTGATCACAGGCAGTTGGCGCTGCCCTCTTCGGCCAGCAACTGCTGCGCGGCGTTGTACAGCCGGATGTTGGGCGTGTACGCCAGTGCGCGCCCTTCCAGGCGATAACGCTGGCCAGCCTCGAAATGGTTGTATTCCAGCGTCATGAAGCAGGTGCGGTCGGTGGTTTGGCCAAAGCCGCCAAAACTGCCGCCGGTGGGCACTTCAAAGTCAAAACGCACCATCAGCAGATGCTTGCCGGGCGGCACCTGGAAGAAGCGTCCGTCGTTCAGGTTCTTGCCGTCCAGGCGCTGGGCCATCACCAGTTTGGCCCCAGGCGTCGGCGTGGCGAAATCCACCCAGGCCTGCTGAGGGTCCACAGGTGGCAGCGGCGTCGAAGCGCAGGCGCTGAGGAAAAGGGCGGCGACGGGAAGCAATAGCTGACGCATGGTGGTCACTCAGGCTGGGGTGGGTATTGAAGGGCGCGCGCGGCAAACCTTCTGTGAGTATAAACACGTCAGGTCGTGGAAAAATTCCCCCGCAGGCGCGATAGTCTGGCGGGCCGTTGTTGCCGAGAGCGTGTTGAATGATCAGGTGTTGGGTGGTGGGTGTGATGCTGGCGGCGCTCAGCGGTTGCTCGAGTGTGAGTTATTACAGCCAACTGGCGGGCGGCCAATGGAGCCTGTTGCGCGCACGCGAACCCGTCGACCGGGTGATCGCCGACCCTGGGCGCCCTCAGGCGCTGCGCGACCACCTGGCCCAATCGCAAAAGGCGCGGGCTTTCGCCAGTGAGCACCTGCACCTGCCGGACAACCCGAGTTACCGTTTGTACGCCGATATTGGCCGCCCTTATGTGGTTTGGAATGTGTTTGCCACGTCGGAATTTTCGCTGTCGCCGCAAACCTACTGTTTCCCCATTGCCGGCTGCGTGGCGTATCGCGGCTATTACAGCCAGGGCGCAGCGCGGGGGCAGGCTGCGCTGTTGAAGCAACAGGGCATGGACGTGTCGATCGGTGGCGTCGAGGCCTATTCCACACTGGGGTGGTTCAACGACCCCATCATGAGTTCGATGATGAGCTGGGGCGACGAGCGCCTGGCCACGCTGATCTTTCATGAGCTGGCTCACCAGCGCTTTTATGTGAAGGACGACACCGAGTTCAACGAGTCCTACGCCACGTTTGTGGAGCAGGAAGGCACCCGGCAATGGCGCACGTTCCGGGGGTTGCCGCCCGCCAGCGAGGCCGCGTTGCAGCAGCGGGATCAGTTCATCGGGTTGATCCTCGACACCCGCAAACGGCTGGAGGTGTTGTACGCGCAGCCGCTGTCGGCCGACGCGATGCGCCAGGCCAAGGCGGCTGAATTTGCGCGATTGCGCGGTGAGTACCGGCACATGCGCGATCAGCAGTGGGCGGGGGACAAGCGCTACGACGCCTGGGTCAATCTGCCCCTCAACAACGCCAGGCTATTGCCGTTCGGGCTGTATGACCGTTGGGTGCCAGCCTTTGCCACGTTGTTCCGGCAGGTGGGCGGGGATTGGGTGGCGTTTTTCACGGCGGTGGAAAAAATCGGTGGGTTACCGATGGCGCAGCGCAAAGCGGCGCTCATGGCGTTGGAACAATCTGAGTCTGTTGTAGGCCAGTAGGCCCTATCGCGGGCAAGCCCCTTCCCCGTTTTTTGAATGTGTTCGTCCATCAAAAGGGGGTGGGCTTGCCTGCGGGACTCTTAAGGGCGCTGCAAAAACGCCTGGTGCAACTGCGCCACGGTATCGAAGTGCCAGGTCGGCGCCTGCGCCTCCAGTTCTTCCCGGCTGCCAAACCCGTACCCCACCGCCGCTGCATCCAGCCCGTTGCAGCGTGCGCCGATCAGGTCGTGCTTGCGGTCGCCGATCATCAGGGTCTTGGTCGGGTCCAGGCCCTCTTCAGCCATCAGGTGTGCGATCAACTCCACCTTGTCGGTGCGCGTGCCGTCCAGTTCGCTGCCGTAGATCACCTTGAAGTGCCGGGCAAAACCAAAGTGCCGGGCAATTTCACGGGCAAACACCCACGGCTTGGACGTGGCCACGTACAGCGTGCGGCCCTGCCCGTTCAAGTCCTGGAGCAGTGGCATCACGCCGTCGAACACGCGGTTTTCATACAGCCCGGTGACTTTGAAACGTTCGCGGTAAAAATTCACCGCCTCCCAGGCCTTGGGCTCGTCGAAACCGTAGAACTGCATGAACGCCTGCAGCAAGGGCGGGCCGATGAAGTGCTCCAGGCGGGTCAGGTCCGGCTCGTCGATGCCCAGCTTGCCCAAGGCGTACTGGATGGAGCGGGTGATGCCTTCGCGCGGGTCGGTGAGGGTGCCGTCCAGGTCGAATAAAACCGTTTGGTAATGCATGGGGGTCCTTAGCAGTGATCGAAGCCTTCGGCCAGGTGCAGGTCTTTGAGCTTCACGTAGTTCGCCGCGCTGTAGGTGAAAAAGGCGCGTTCCTTGTCAGTCAGTGGGCGGACCTGTTTAACCGGGCTGCCCACGTACAAAAAGCCGCTGTGCAGCGTCTTGCCCGGTGGCACCAGGCTGCCGGCGCCGACGATCACGTCGTCTTCCACCACCGCGCCGTCCATCACGATGCTGCCCATGCCGATCAGGATGCGGCTGCCAATCGTGCAGCCATGCAGCATGACCTTGTGGGCGATTGTCACGTCGTCGCCGATCAGCAGCGGGAAGCCGTCGGGGTTGAAGGGCCCGGCGTGGGTGATGTGCAGCACGCTGGCGTCCTGAACGCTGGTGCGCGCGCCGATGCGGATACGGTGCATGTCGCCGCGAATCACGGTCAACGGCCACACCGAGCTGTCGGCGCCTATTTCGACGTCGCCGATCACCACTGCCGACGCATCGACAAAAGCCCCGGCGCCCAAGGCCGGCGTGTGATTCTGATAAGTACGAAGGGTCACGATAGCCTCTCTCTGTGTGGCTGATAGCTGCGGTGGGTGTTGATTGTAATTAAGATGGCCCCATCTTTGTTCTTACCGTTTATTCAGCCAAGGTGCCCACCGTGAGCGCGAACAACCCGCTTTTGCAGTCCTACGACCTGCCGCCGTTCTCGGCGATCCGTGCCGAACACGTCCAGCCGGCCATCGAGCAGATCCTCGCCGACAACCGTGTCGCCATCGAAAGCATCCTGCAAAGCCAGGGGAAAAATCCCACCTGGGCGGGCCTGATCCTGGCCATGGACGAACTCAACGACCGCCTCGGCGCCGCCTGGAGCCCGGTCAGTCACCTCAACGCCGTGTGTAACAGTGCCGGACTGCGCGAAGCCTATGAGGCGTGCCTGCCCGCCTTGAGCGCCTATTCCACCGAGATGGGCCAGAACCGCGAACTGTTCCAGGCCTTTGAAGCCCTGGCCAACGGCCCTGAAGCGGCGGGCTTTGACGTGGCGCAAAAAACCATCCTGGAGCACTCGCTGCGTGACTTCCGCCTGTCGGGCATCGACTTGCCGCCCGAGCAGCAAAAGCGCTACGCCGAGGTTCAAAGCAAACTTTCCGAGCTGGGCAGCCGCTTCTCCAACCAGTTGCTCGACGCCACCCAGGCCTGGACCAAACACATCACCGACGACGCCGCCCTCGCCGGGCTGACCGACTCGGCCAAGGCGCAAATGGCCGCCGCCGCCCAGGCCAAGGGCCTCGATGGCTGGCTGATCACGCTGGAATTTCCCAGCTACTACGCCGTCATGACCTACGCCCAGGACCGCGCCCTGCGTGAGGAGGTTTACGCGGCCTACTGCACCCGTGCGTCGGACCAAGGCCCGAACGCCGGTCAGGACGATAACGGCCCGGTGATGGAACAGATCCTCGACCTGCGTCAGGAACTGGCTCAACTGCTCGGCTTCGCGTCGTTTTCCGAACTGAGCCTGGCCACCAAGATGGCCGAGTCCAGCGACCAGGTGCTGAGCTTCCTGCGCGACCTGGCCAAGCGCAGCAAACCGTTTGCCGCCCAAGACCTGCAACAGCTCAAGGCCTACGCCGCCGAGCAGGGCTGCCCGGACCTGGAAAGCTGGGACAGCGGCTTCTACGGCGAAAAACTGCGTGAGCAGCGTTACAGCGTGTCCCAGGAAACCCTGCGCGCCTACTTCCCGATCGACAAAGTGCTCACCGGCCTGTTCGCCATCGTGCAGCGCCTGTACGGCATCGAGATCGCCGAACAAACAGGCTTCGACACCTGGCACCCGGACGTGCGCCTGTTCGAGATCAAGGAAAACGGCCAGCACGTGGGCCGCTTCTTCTTTGACCTGTACGCCCGCGCCAACAAGCGCGGCGGTGCCTGGATGGACGGCGCCCGCGACCGTCGCCGCACCGCGGGCGGCGTGCTGCAAAGCCCGGTGGCGAACCTGGTGTGCAACTTCACCCCGGCGGTGGGCGGCAAGCCTGCGCTGCTGACCCACGACGAAGTGACCACGCTGTTCCACGAATTCGGCCACGGCCTGCACCACCTGCTGACCCGCGTCGAACACGCGGGCGTGTCCGGCATCAACGGCGTGGCGTGGGACGCGGTGGAACTGCCGAGCCAGTTCATGGAGAACTGGTGCTGGGAGCCGGAAGGCCTGGCGCTGATCTCCGGCCATTACGAAACCGGCGAGCCGCTGCCCCAGGACCTGCTGGAAAAAATGCTGGCGGCGAAGAATTTCCAGTCCGGCCTGATGATGGTGCGCCAGCTGGAGTTCTCGCTGTTTGACTTCGAACTGCACGCCACCCACGGCGATGGCCGCAGCGTGGCGCAGGTGCTCGATGGCATCCGCGATGAAGTCTCGGTGATGCGCCCCCCGGCCTACAATCGCTTCCCCAACAGCTTTGCGCACATCTTCGCCGGTGGTTACGCGGCGGGTTACTACAGCTACAAGTGGGCTGAAGTGCTGTCGGCGGACGCGTTCTCCAAGTTTGAAGAAGACGGCGTGCTCAACGCCGACACCGGCCGGGCGTTTCGCGAGGCGATCCTGGCGCGCGGTGGCTCCCAGGCGCCCATGGTGCTGTTCGTCGATTTTCGCGGACGTGCGCCGTCCATTGACGCACTCTTGCGCCACAGCGGCCTGAGTGAGGACGCGGCAGCATGAGTGAGGGGCCTGTGAAAACCAAACGACGCTTTATCGCCGGGGCGGTCTGCCCGGCGTGCAGCGAGCCAGACAAGCTGGTGATGTGGAGCGAGGACAGCGTGCCGCACCGCGAATGCGTGGCCTGCGGTTATGCCGACACGCTCAATGAACAAGGCTTGTCCGTGCCCAAGGAATTGGGCACGCGGGTCAACACCTCGGCCTTGAAGGCTGCGGACCCGAAGGTGCAGGCCGTGCAGTTTTTTCCCAACCCCAAGTTGAAAAAAGACTGAGCCCTACCCCCCTGGGACCTGTCTCAGGGGGTCACCACCAGGCCGGTCTGCTCAAGGCCGTCATCGCCCGGCGTGCGCAGCCAGCTTTTCACCGAGCACAGCGCAAACGGGCTGGTGCTGCAATCACCATTGGCCAGTGCCGTGCGCAACTTGCTTACATCGGCCTTCATCATGTAGCGAATGCCGTCTTTAAAGCCGTTACTGCCACCAAACCCGCCCAGGGTCATCTCGCTCAGCGCCTCCTCTTTGCTCCACCCCTGCACCACCACCCGGTACATCGCCGCCATCAGGCCGGTGCGGTCAGAACCGTGCTTGCAGTGGATCAGCACCGGGCCGCTGGCTTCGGCTTCCTGGATACTGCGTAGCGCCGCCAGTACGTCGGCATCGTCGACGTGATTCGTACGATAAATCAGCTGCACCTGTTTGATCCCGGGCGACTTCAGCCAAGTGGCATCGGTTTCCGGCAGAAAGTTGATCACCGTACCGATCTTGAGCGTTTCCAGAACGGGCACTGCCTGGGCATCGGGCAGCGCGCTGCGGTACAACGTGGGCGTCATCTGATGCAGGTTGTACTGGCTTCCTACAGGCTGTGCCCATTCGGGTGAACGAACAGACCCCTCATCGGCCCGGACTTCGGTGGCGCTGAGCAGGGCGATAAGCGCCAGGCCCAGGGCTGGCAGGAAATGTTGGCTGAACATGCGCGACGTGTCCGGGGGTGAGGTGGCTGATAGGAGCAGCGTCGCCTGCGGGGGATCAACGCCGTGTGAGGCGTTTGTCAAAGAATCGTGAATAGTGGCAACAATGATGGCTTTTTTGCGGGAGGTGGTTGCTGCCCAGTGGTGCTGGCCAGATGGGGTGTATCGCTATACTGTATAAAAAAACAGTATAGAGGCGTTTTTATGTCCACGTCCCTGCCGCCACGCGGCCGCGGTACCGCGACCAACCTGCACAACCGCTTCGCGCCCACAGTGAGCGTGGCGCAAGATGACGGCTGGTGTCAGGAAGTGCCGCCGACCCAGGGCACCGAAGTGCGTATCGAAGCGGCCAAAACCATTATTGCCCGCAACAGTTCGCCAGACCTGCCCTTTGACCGGTCGATCAACCCTTACCGGGGTTGTGAGCATGGCTGAACGTGTTCGACGATAGGTTCCACGTCAAAAGCGGGTTTCCCGGTCGCTGAACGCCCGTAAAACGGCATGTTTTTCTGATCGAGGTGGTTTGGAGTGCCGGGACTTGTACCGGTGCGAGAAATCGCCGGTTACGCGGTGTGTGCGTCGCCCTGCATCCGTGCAAGAAACCGTCAGACATACTTGACCAGCCACCACGTTCAATGACAATGACGGAAAGACTAGGAGCCGTCATGAAAGCAAATTGGATTTTGGCGTTGGTTGGTGCAGCTATCGTTGTTGGTGTAGTGGTTGCCGTGGGCGTGCTCTGGGCCTATGGATACTACCTTGGCCCAGTTTCTAGGAACGCAACGGATTGGGGTAGCTTCGGCTCCGTCATGAGCGGTGCTTTCACGTTGTTAAGTTCTTTTGCAACTATCGGAACGTTGCTTTTCCTGTATCTACAACAATTGAAAGGTGAAGAACGCCAGATTGCACAAGATGCTGACAATCTGGCCAAACAACAGAAACACGATGTTGTCGTAGAAAAGCAATTGGCCGCATTGACCTTCGAACAATACCTTAATCATCGGAAAGTGTTTATTGAAAGGCTGAATGAGCAATCTGTCTTTTTTAAGGGTGATATTCGCTTTGCAGACCCAGATAGGGTTTATACCGCAATGTTTGCTAACAACAGCCCAAGCCATTGTGAATACAAGGTTAAGGTAGACCAAGCAAATGTGAAGGCTTACGACCTCACAGACTGTTTAGCAATTTACGGAAATATCAGCAAATATTTGGAAAACTATCAGGATAAAGAAAACAATCTGATACTTTTACAGAGGATGGTCCATTTGCAAGGCTGTCTTGGAATGACCTATGTAGGTCCGGCTAGGAATGGCGATATATATTTTTTTAATTTCAACTCTGGAATAAACATATATGAATTTTCTAAAACACTATCTAGGATTGAGCGAGTATTAAATAATATATTGTTTTACACTGGGAATGACAAAGTCACCCAAATACACCACAAAGGTGAAGGCACGTTAATACGGGATGCAATTTATGATACGTTGATGGAGTATCATAGAGCAAAGGATGCTTGGGTAATAAAAAATGAAATTGAAGCGTTACCGTACCTTCACAAAATATATGATGTAAGCCAAACATTTTTTCGATCTACTGTCGATGCCGCAAGAGTTCTTGAAGAAACATTTGTCGCGTTATCCATTCTTTTTTCCGATCATCAAGAAATCGAGAAATTGAATGATTTCAATTATTCTGACCGATTAACAGATATTATTCTCTACGAAATCAAAGCAGCCAAAGAACTGTATAAAGAAGACCCTACTTCATTAGCGGTATTGGATAGAATTGATAGCTATCACTGGGCAGCTATGGAACACCTTGGCGTCACAACGTGACGGGGCGTGCAGTGGCCCGCCTATTCTGGGGGTCGCTTCGCTTTAAAATCACAAGCTTTTTAAAGTCCAAATAAAGGGCCTAACCATTACAGGCCAAACAGTGCCAATTTTTCGTGATTTTTCTAAAAGCGGATTATTGACATTTCTAAAAAGAAAATTCGATTTAATCAAGATCAATGATCTCTAAAAACAGGCCATAAAAATAGAAAAAGCCCATTATTGAGCCTTTTGTTTAGTTTTACGCTTGAAATCAAGTTTTTTAAATTGTCATCATATCGACCATGTCGCGGTAGTCTTTTTTACGGTCGTTAAACGTAGCCATAAACTCAATACCGTCATCTTTATACACTGGGTTAGATAATGATGGTCTAGTAGCCTTTTTCTGCTTACTTTCTTCTTCTTGATAGTCATATGGCTTTGAACCGACGATCAACGTGAAATAACCGATATTCATGTTTATCTTTTTGAATACCTTTCTATTCTTCACAAGTGAAATCGAAACCCTGAACTCTGTGCGGACTTCTTGAAATTTGAAAAAGTCGTCAGGCTCTAACATTTCTTCAAAAGCCATTCTCAATACCGGATCGATCTCTATGCCGTTTGAAGTAGGTGTTTTACGGGTTATTATTCTCGTAAGCTTCTGGCATTTGGACAAAGACGAAACCGGCTTGAACTTATGTGTTCTAGTAAGCTTTATTGATGCCGCATCGTAATCAAATTGATCAAGATCAATAATGTGAAATTTTTTGTGTGTGGCGTTTTGATATTGAGGAGACGCAAAATAATCATTCAATACATATTGCACAATGGGCAAAGCGGTTTTGTTATCTGTGATCAATAAGTGTTTTGTGCTTATATCAGTCTCTTCGCCATAAACAATTGCTTTTGCGTGACCGTGCTGAAAAGTTTTATAATTACCAAACTTTGCACTCATGCAAAATGCTTGGCTACCTAACTCTACTGGGTTGAATTCTGTGTTTTTCATAAATATCCTTTTGTGTGTTGATACTTAAATGAAAACACAAAAAAAGATAATGTCAAATTAAAGGGCCGCACTATTTTAATGAATGGGGCTTATTGTCTAACCCTATTTTACAATAATGTCCGACCTTAAATATATTTTCAATTTGCTATTGACATGTAATTAATGGCTTACGAAAGCCTTAAAGCGACCATTGAAAAAATGGTAGAACTCAAAAATTTGCAAGATTTTCTAAAATAAAATTGACAATATTTTATTGAAAAATAAATTGTCAAAAGAAAGGGCCTAAACCAAACAGGCACAAAAAAGCCCCAATCAAGGGGCTATTTTTTCTCAAAAAATATCAGGCAGTGACAGGAACGCCACCAAGCTTTTTGATCAGTGCATCGAAGTCTTCAACCTCGTTTTTCTTGATCAGATCCGTAAGGTAATCTTTGTATTTTGTGAAGCCAGCGGCTTTAACAGCCTTTTCAAGATCGGGCTTCATCTTCCCTTGTGTGCTTTCTTTAAGCACCACATCAACACCATCAACCACTACTTTAAATTGTGGCTTTGTCTCCTTTGGTGCCTTCTCGCTCACGCTTTTGGTGTTTTTAGCGGGGCTTTCTACTTTGTGATAGGAATGCACCACGTCGAGAAAATCGGACACGTTATAGCCATGCTTATCACGAAGTGCATCAAGCTCTTCAACAAACTTAAGAACCTTCATTTCGGTTTCATCAGCTTTTAGGCTCTTGATTTGTTCTTCAAGCTGTTTTTGCTGTGCCAGTAGATCAAGCAATTTTGACATTTTTAGACGACCTTATGCAGTTCATGCAGGAAAGTGGAAAAGCCTTTTTCAATTTTAATGTAGAACTCAGGCCAATGATCATCGACGATCTTTGAAATGGTTTCTTTTACGTTATCAAGGTTTTCTTGGCTTTCGATTTCAGACTGTCGAAGCCCTAGTGTGTAGAGGATCACATAAAGGGCGTAGGTTTTTAAAGCCGATTTCAATGCGGTTTCAGCATTAAACAAGCCAAGTTCAATCTTGGTTTTTAGATCCAGCACTTCAATACAATACTCGTCGTAATGAAGGCAATCTAAGGCTTTACCGTCCCTTGGATCTCTTGACCATTGACTGTGTAGCGTTTCTAAAATGATCTCTTTATTTACGGCTAGCTTGTCAATTATCAATCTTTTAGCCCATTCCATTGATCAAAAAATGGATTTTAAAATCAATTCTTGAAAATGTCAAAATAAAGGGCCTAGGCTCTTAACGGTTTAGTTTTTAAGATTTTTGACCCACCAGATGAGCTTTTGACGTTCTGCCCTACATCTTATATATAGATTTACGAAGTAAATATCTTTTCTTTTGTGAAAACGTTCGAATAAGCCCGCAAGAATAAGGAAATCTTAAAAATCCCAGTTAACGCTCCTTATTTATTTACCCCCTTTCGGTTAACGCTCCTTATTTTTTAAAGTGGTTTATCTTTTAAAATATGGATAATCTCAAAGCATGATAATACGGTTAACAGAATTTGTTATTTTTTTACTGTTTTAATCTTGTAATTGATTTTTTTTGTGGTTAATTATAAGTATAACAAGGGTAAAAAATAACCATGAAATACATTTTAAAAGAAAATGGCAAAGAAAAAGAAGTGTTCAAGCTGAAAGGTTATGTATCAGTTCCTCGCGTTTTTCTAGCTCTTCCATTGTTCAACACAATAAACGCTCACAAAGAGCCGAGAGGCTTTGAAATAGCCAAAAACCATAATGCTAAAAACATACATATTGCTTCTACGTCGCTGACTATATTCAATGACTTTGAAGTATTTCTTTTTATTTTGCGAAAAGTATACAGCAGCAAAAGCAATGAATTTGAATTTACTCTTGATGAAATAATGAATGACTTTGATGTTAAAACATCACATAGAACAACGTATTTTTCGATCTTCAAGCAGTCAATTAGAAAGCTCAATAAGATAAATATTGAATATGAAGAAGAAACGGAAGATGGAACAAAAACTGTTTTTCTAAACTTCATCACTGGTGAGCTGACTAAAAAAGGCGGAAAGATTGAAGTGTCAAAACGCTTTATTGAGTTTTTTGGTAGCCTCAAAGAGTTGTACGAGATCGACACGAAGATGCTGAACTTATTAACAAATGAGTATCAGCGTATTCTTTATGTGTTGTACGTTTGTAATAGACGAAACAAAACAAACTATTTCAGTGTTGAAATGTTAAAAGAACGATTTCGCATCAGCGATAAAATGCCCAGCAAAACATTCATAATGAAAATAAGAAAGGCCAATGAACCACTTCAAGAAATGGGCCTAATTGAAGACTTTAAAGAAGACAAAACTAATCGAGTAACTACAAGGTTTTTAGTCGATTACAGTTATAAGTCGCTCTACAAGGATTTTAAAGAAAAAAAAGCAATTGCTGAAAAACTAAAAGCGTCAAGTATCGAAAAGAAAACCGTTAAAGGGTTGAATTTAGACGCTTTTGAAAGTGATATACCTGACAGCTTCAAAGAAACAATTGAAGCTTCAAAAACAACAAATTAATGAGGTGAGAAAATGGAAGCAAAGGAAATTAAAGAAATAGATTTGAAGCACGTCAGCATTGCCGCTCAGGCGTTGATTACGCACATTGAAAGCATATTGCCAACGATCCCTAGCGACCGCGTTAGACAGCTCGTAGCGATGAAATTAGGCACTGCTATCAGCAAAGGTGGTGATGAGGCCATGTTGCGTCAAATTCTGTTGTTGGCTGTTACAGCAATCGAAAGTAGCGAATTGATAGAACATAAATTGACTACCGGCGATCTTGAATACAATCCTTTTACTGGTGAAATACTTAGCGAAATAAACGTTTTGCCAGCCGTTGTTGCAGTCATAAAAGTGCAAAAAGAAGTATTGAAAAGCAAAGCACCGAAAGCAACACCAAATGAACAAAAGCCGCCAAGCAGTGCGGTTTACGACAACCCAAAAACAGAATGAAGAAAACGCCATTAAGGCGTTTTTTTTAATCTGGTCTTAACTGCTGCCTTCTTCTTTTTTCGTTTTGATAAGCTTCGTTTTCGGCACTGCTTTGACTGTTTTTAGCTTGTGCAGCAAGAACACGCATCTCCGAAAGTTTTTCATTCATCGAACCAGCGGCATCATGCACTGCGAATACATCAGCAGTCTTAACAAGTCCATCAGCTACACCAGCGGCCCCGGTTTTTCCAAGTCTTTTGGCTTTCGTATCATCGTCAGCATTGACAGGAGGTATAAAGCTTTTTGATTTAGGATCTTCAAGATGATCCACCGCTTTTTTAACAGGTGTTGTAGGATGTGGCTTTTTAGCTGTTTTATCATCTGGCTTATTAGTCGGTGAAGATGTAACGCTAATCGCTTCAATCGGCTTCTTAAACGCTGGATTTTCAAGCTTCAATTTTTCAAGCTCTGCTTTATCGTCTGCGGTTGGTGTGAAACCTTTAAGCGAGTAACCTTTTTGATCCAGTTGCATCATGTGGAATTCGAGCCATGCGTTACGCTTAAAATCGTCATTGCCATTGAGGTGCAAGGTTTGAGGTTTGCCGTTCTCAGTGAGCTTTTGAAGACCCGCTTTAATCACCATCGGGTTACTGGTTTTGAACGTGGCACAGCCATTACTGTATTCAAAAGCTTTTTTGTTTGAGTTTTTGAAAAAGAAATCGTGACCATCAGGTGTATCGAAGCGGGTATCTAGGACACGGTTAGATTTCTTGATCCTCCTTTCGGTGATGCTTGATTGCTCATCATGGAAATCGCCGCCAATGCTGCCATAACCGTCATTCCCAGGCTTTTCTGTGTGAAGTGATGCAAGCGTAGCGGCAAACTTGGGATCGTCGCCTAATGCGGCTTTTAAGGTCTTGTAGGACACCGCAAGGTCGGAAGCCTTGAAGGTCTGATCATCTTTTGTAAGTGAATACGCTTCTTTTGCACTGTGGTGAATGTCGAAGCCCGCACCATTGGCAAGCATCAAGAATTCGGAAGCGGTCAACGCATTATCCAGAATGGTTTTTAATTCTTTTTTAAAGGTCTTCTTGTATTCGTCTTCTGTCTTAGGTTTGCGGTGCTCATTGTAAAGCCCATGTTTCAATTCAAGCTTTTTAATGATCGGGTTGTAATCGATCATCTTGTTATTGACCTTTTTTGTTTCTAGGTCAGTAAGGTGGATCATTGCGTGAACGTGATGGTGCTCGGTGTTTCTCTCAACAACAAACATGTAATGTCTGTTTTCATTTGAGCTATTTTTAACGCCATTTCTCAAATAGACTTCTTTCGCCATTTCGATCATTTGTGCATCTGTAAATTTATTCGCTTCGCTTGGGTGTAACGACAGCGAATTGAATTGATATAGATTTTTTTGATTGGGAACGCGGGCACTTTCAAAAACTTTTTCTATACGCATAACATAGGCGTGATCTGTTTCACCTTCGAGGCGTTCAATAGAGCAATCTATTGCATCGCCTTGGGGATTTAATTTCAAAAGGTAGTCTGCTGAGTTGGCAACCCCATTTGTATAACCGCCAGTTCTTGTTTCCATTGAATTGATCATGTTAGGCACCTTTCTTTTTCTTTGATTTAACAAACTCCTTCAAGGTCAAATCTGCCGAACATTTAACGTTGTCTTCATAAACGCAAAACGTGTTGACGGCTTTTTCTAGATTGGTGGCGAACGCCAACATGGCAGAAAGATTTTTGCCATTGTCTTTTTCTAGGTAGTTGATCAAGGTCTTAAATTTTTCAGGTTGGGATTGAATGAGGTTCAAACCTTTGATTATGTTTTTACCTAATCCGCCAGCTTTTGCGAAAACGTCGTTATAGCTCTCAACCTCATTGATTAAGATTACGTTTGCGTTATTGACGGAATTCATTACGAGATCAGCAACTGACGTTGAACCAGTTGCAGCCATTGCGGCTAGTAGTGTGTCTTTCTCTTCTTGCGATACGCGAAGGGTAAAACGTTTATCTCTGTTTCTTACTCTTGGTTTTTTGTCATTGCTCATGTTTCTCCTGATCTAAGTTTAATTTGGTGAACAAAGGCCGGGGCCTATTGTTCATAGTCTTCCTTCGGCTAAATCCATAATGAAAATTGCGAGCATCTTTATATTCATCATGTCATCACCATGTATTTTATGATCATGGTTGTTCTCAGCAGCAGATAACGCAATTGATTGTATATCGCTGGCAAGTCGATAAATAATATCGCCTAGCTTTTTGCTTCCATCGGGATAGCTATCTAAAAAGTCCTTCAAAATTACATCTTCATACCAATCAATTTGGTCTATTTTCTCATGATAGTTCCTAACGAAATTTACAATTGGCTCCAATTCTTTTAGGCGTTGATCATCCTTCTGTTTCTTTTGTGCTCTCATTTCAAGCATGAAGCCTTTCGAGAATACCCCACGTTTTATATAATCCAACTCCTTCGGGGTAAGTGCCTGTTTATCGGGTTGGCCAATTCCGAAATCATCATCATCAAAGTCAAAATCAAAATCGTTTGTTTCAGGGACTACCGCGATTGGTGGTTCGTCCTTGGCGGCGACTTCATCACCAAAGTCAAAATCATTTGAAAATAATTCATCTAAGCTATCGAAATCGTTTGTGTCTTTTTTGTCTGTCATAATTTTCCTCATGTTTATGGTTTATTTTTATAGCTCGACGAATACCCGTCGGTCTTCTTCTTTGCCAAGGCTGCATAACAGTCTTCGCATAGCCAAGCCTCTATATATGCACGGCTATTTTTTACTGCTTTAAGTTGGCAGCATTTAATGCAAGTTCTAAATTTGTCATATTTACTCATAAGTCCTCATGGTTGGTTTTTGATTTTTCTTTAATGTCCGAAGGCATTAAAGGGGGCTTGCTTTTGACTTTCTGTAATATCCGAAGGTATTACAGCAACCGGCTTTTGACTTTGCTTTTGCCCTTGCTCTTGATTTTAAATTTCAAACGAAGTGCGACAATTTCAAGCGGCCCGTCCCGCAGGGTGGACAGACACGACGAAGTCAGTGGCAGTCCAAGGGCCTTGCTTGCAAAAGAAAGAAAGCTTACCTATACAATTATCATATTATAATGTGCTGTCAAATTAGTGGACTGCCAACTATATAAAAGTATGGACTGCCAACTTTAGGACTTCCAAAAAAAATAGCCATCCAATTTGGACAGCCATTTTATACCGTTTGATTTTTAGACCATATTAAGAAAGCATGTTAGACGTTTGATGGTTAGACTTTTACTGCTGGGCTATTCTTGTGATTGATAGCCTGCTTTAAGATCAAAGCGTTCTTCATCTTCGGGCTTAAACTCGGGTGGCTCAAATCCTATGATCTGATCTCCGGTGTTACCTTCTGCGTCTATGAACCTTTGAACGCCGTTAAAAAACTCGATTTCAAGGGCGTTTTCTAGATAATCTATACGAATATGTTTGATGATCTTTTTAAGTTCGCTATTGTATCTCACACGTTTTTCAATGGCTTCGTCAGAGCGATCATAAATTATTTCGCTAATGTCATTTGATTTCAAACCAGAAAACGATTTTTCGGACATGTATATTTGATCAAGCTTTTTACTTTCGCTTTCGATTTCTTGATCTATGTGGGTGCGGTTGCTTTCTAGTTCTGCGATCAATTCGTTGTAAGTAGATGGTATGGTTTTACCACTCATAATCATGTTTTTAACGTCGATCTTGAAGTCGTCAAGCCTGCTAGTTATTTGATCTCTGTTCGCTTCCATTTTCATGATTTTTGTTTTCAGTTCCTCGGCCTGCGTGTTTTCTTCAAGCAAGGCTGAAACATTCAAGCCATCTGTGAAAGCGAAGAACATGCCAAATAATTTTTTACCTCGGATCGACAATTGACCAAAATGGCTATTTAGATCGCATTTTCCGGTCATTGAATTGGTGCAAATGAAATAATCCCTTTCACCTTTATTCATATAGCGGATGGTGCCGCCACACCATTTGCAATAAATTAGGTCACGAAAAACGTTATATCGTTGATTAGAGTATCTACCCGCGAAAGGTCTACGGGATTTGATTACTTCTTGAACCTGATAGAAAAGCTTTTCATCGACAACGGCGGGGTAATAATTCGGTATGGCATCGCCTTCGTCTTTACGTTTTAGTTGTCCACCTTCGTCATAATGGATTTTTTGCGGGGAATGCTCGCCAATCAATTTACGATTAGACAATAGGTATTGTGTCTGGTGAATAGCGAGCTTTTCACTATAAAGATCGTTATATTCTCGCGTTGCTTCTTGTAGACCTTTCGACAATGAAAGCTTAAAAAGCGTGTTAATTCGTTCGACTTTTGCTTGGTCAATGACAAAAGCATTGTTTTCGACTTTTAACCAAGTCGGCACCTTTTTAGTGACGATTTCACCGTTTCGCATTTTTTCGCGATTAAATTTCCATGCTTTGCTTGAAAAATCGCTTTTTCGCTCACTCTCTGCGTTTGCTCGTTCAAACTCTACTAAGGCACTGATCCAATCCCCGAAATCTAGATTATCCGCATCATAGATTTTGTTTTTATCAAGAATGACGATCTTGATACCGGCGTAAAGGAGATCGGAAAAAATTTTGTTACTGCGGACAATTTTGTCACGCGAGAGCCGGTCGAAGTTTTCAATCAAGAGATACGAACCCTTGTCGATTTCGCCCATTCTCACTTGACGCAAAAACTGACCTAACACGCCTTCAGCACTGGCGTTTTTCCCCCGGTGAGCTGACGTACCAGCGTCTTCAAGGTGTCGATCCACATCCAAGCCATGCTTGGTGACGAAAGCGTCTATAAGCTCGTTTTGGCGGGTTCTAGTGCTGCCGTCTTCTTGCCGGGTCGAGGAAAAGCGAACGTAGGGAAAGCATTTTTTGGTCATTTTTTAATCAACCCGGTGCGATGGAACGTATAGCCTAGCATGTCTGTATCTACTGCTATGCACGGCCCAGCCATGCCTATTGGGACTTGTCCCCGGGGCTGGACTTCGAAACCAAGCTGATCGCCAAGACCAACGCCGCCCAGGTGCTGGAGCAGCAATTATCGAAACCCGGTTATGTGTGCGGGCCGATCAACCTGGGGGCCAATACCGATCCCTACCAACCCATCGAGCGCGAATACCGGATCACTCGGCAGGTCCTTGAAGTGTTGCTGCGTTATCGCCACCCGGTGACCATCGTCACCAAAGGCTCGCTGATCCTGCGTGATCTGGACCTTTTGGCCGAACTGGCCCGGCAGCGGCTGGTGGCGGTGATGATCAGCCTCACCAGCCTGGACGATGAGCTCAAGCGCATCCTGGAACCGCGCGCAGCCGCGCCCAAGGCCCGGCTGCGGGCGATCCGGGTGATGCGCGAAGCCGGGGTGCCGGTGGGCGTGTTGTGCTCACCGATGATCCCGATGATCAACGACAGTGAGCTGGAAAGCCTGCTGACCCAGGCGCACGCCGCTGGAGCACAAAGCGCGGCCTACATGATGTTGCGCCTGCCGTTGGAAGTGGCGCCGCTCTTTGAGGAGTGGCTGGCGGCGCATTACCCCCAGCGCGCCGCGCATGTGATGAGCCTGGTACGCCAAGTACGCGGTGGCGGGGTTTACGACAGCCGCTTCGGCGTACGCATGCGCGGTGAGGGGCCGTTTGCCGATCTGCTGGCGCAACGTTTTGCCAAGGCCATCAAGCGCCTGGGCCTCGACCGGCGCGACGGGTTCAATCTGGACTGCACCGCCTTCTGCCCGCCCGGCAGGCAGATGGCATTGCTGTGAGTTGTGGGTAAAATGGACTTTCCTGTCGGAATAGTCGCGTTTTGACATCACTGAAACCCGCGAGCTAGAGCGGTTCATTCAGTTTGAGTTAAGTTTCGGCGGGTACTTTCTTCATCCAGTGAGAAATGAATCGGCGTTACGGCCGGTGGAATTTTCCAACTATTGCACTGGTCCGTTACCCAACCGACCTGGAAACTCTCCTGTTCCCACCACGAGGATGAATCATGAGTGACAAGGATAAACAGCCGTTGGCTGCGTCGGCTTCAGCCCCTCAAAAGGCGGAGTCCGCCGATGCAGCGCTGCAGCACATTGTTGACGGTTTTTTGCGCTTCCATACCGAAGTGTTTCCGCAGCAGGAAGAGCTCTTCAAGAAACTCGCCACGGCGCAGAGTCCGCGGGCGATGTTTATCACCTGCGCCGACTCGCGCATCGTGCCCGAACTGATCACCCAGAGCTCGCCGGGCGATTTGTTCGTGACCCGCAACGTGGGCAACGTCGTGCCGCCCTACGGCCAGATGAACGGCGGTGTGTCCACCGCCATCGAATACGCGGTGCTGGCCCTGGGCGTGCAGCACATCATCGTGTGTGGCCATTCCGATTGCGGTGCCATGCGCGCCGTGCTCAACCCCCAGAGCCTGGAAAAAATGCCCACGGTCAAAGCCTGGCTGCGGCACGCCGAAGTGGCACGCACCATGATTCAGGACAACTGCAACTGCGCCAGTGAAAGCGAAAGCATGCCGTTGTTGACCGAAGAAAACGTGATCGCCCAGCTGCAACATTTGCGCACCCACCCGTCGGTGGCCTCGCGCATGGCTAATGGGCATTTGTTCATCCATGGCTGGGTGTACAACATCGAAACCAGCGAAATCAAAACCTACGATGCGGACAAGGCGGCTTTCCTGCCGTTGAACGGTACTCAACCGATCCCGTCGGCGACGCCTAAAGCGCGCTTCTAACACACTTCCCTGCCGGGTAATGCGATGGCTGCCGTTAGAGCAGCCAGGCTTTGCCGTGCCCGGCGAATGCCTCGGGAGAGTCATCATGCGTGCTGCTCAATTGAAAGCTGTACTGCCACGGGAGCTGTTGGCTTCGGTGGTTGTGTTTCTGGTCGCCCTGCCCTTGTGCATGGGCATCGCGATCGCGTCTGGCATGCCGCCCGCCAAAGGCTTGATCACCGGGATCATCGGTGGTGTGGTGGTGGGCTGGCTGGCGGGTTCGCCGCTGCAGGTCAGCGGCCCGGCAGCCGGGCTTGCGGTATTGGTGTTTGAACTGGTGCGCCAGCATGGCATGGCCATGCTCGGGCCTATTTTGCTGCTGGCGGGTTTGCTGCAACTGGTGGCCGGGCGGTTGCGCCTGGGGTGCTGGTTCCGGGTGACGGCGCCTGCGGTGGTGTACGGGATGCTTGCGGGGATCGGGGTGTTGATTGTGCTTTCGCAAGTGCATGTGATGCTCGATGCGGCGCCGCTGCCGTCCGGGCTTGGCAACCTTGCGGCGTTCCCGGGGGCCGTGGCCCGCGCCATTCCCGGCGCAGGGGGCGGGTTGGGCTGGCAGGCCGGTTTGCTGGGGCTGGCGACGATTCTGGTGATGTGGCTGTGGGACAAGTTCCGCCCACAAGCGCTGCGCTTTGTACCGGGAGCCCTCTTGGGGGTGGGCCTGGCCACGGCGGCGAGCCTGCTGCTGGCCTTGCAGGTCAAGCGCGTGGAGGTTCCGCAAAACCTGGCCGATGCCATCGACTGGCTGCGCCCTGCCGACCTGCTGAGCCTGGCCGACCCCAGTCTGTTGGTCGCCGCCTTTGCCGTGGCGTTTATCGCCAGCGCCGAAACCCTGCTGTCAGCGGCGGCGGTCGATCGCATGCACAATGGGCAACGGTCCGATTTCGATAAGGAATTGTCGGCGCAAGGTGTGGGCAACATGCTCTGCGGGTTGTTGGGTGCCTTGCCGATGACCGGCGTGATCGTACGCAGTTCGGCCAACGTGCAGGCCGGGGCCACCACGCGTCTGTCGGCCATGTTTCATGGCCTGTGGTTGCTGGCGTTCGTGCTGTTGCTGTCCAGCGTGCTGCAAAGCATTCCGGTGGCGAGCCTGGCGGGCGTGTTGGTGTACACCGGGATCAAACTGGTCAACCTCAACGCGTTTCGTGGTTTGGCGCGGTATGGCCGGATGCCCATGTTCACCTACGCGGCCACCGCGCTGGCGATTGTCTTTACCGACCTGCTGACCGGCGTGTTGGTGGGTTTCGGGCTGACGCTGGCGAAGCTGGCGTGGAAGGCATCCCGGCTGAAGGTCAGCCTGGTGGACGTGCCGCAGGCCGGTGAAATGGAGCTGCGGCTGACCGGCGCGGCGACCTTTCTCAAAGTGCCCGCCCTGACCCAGGTGCTGGCTTCGGTGCCCGCCGGGACCACGCTGCACGTGCCCTTGAATAACCTGAGTTACATCGACCACTCCTGCCTGGAACTGTTGGAGGAATGGGGCCGGGCCAACGCAGCCAAGGGCTCCAAGTTGGTGATCGAGGCGCGCGGCTTGAAGCGTCGGCTGGAGGGGCGTTTGCGCACCACCACCGGCATAGGTTCGGCGGCGGTCTGAGCCACCGGTCGCCCCGGGTGGGAGCGCCTGCGCTCCCACCTCATGCACGTCAGGCCGGCGTGTCGAGGTCCAGCCCCACGCCCAGTTGGCGGGACAGGCACGGCCAGCGTTTCCACGCGGCGTCCGTTTGCGGGCTCTTGAGCGTGTCGCGGTAGGCTTCCACCGATTCCAGGGCGAAGCTGTCTTCGTTGAGCATTTCATCCACCGCATGGTGCACGGCTTCGTCCAACTGGTTGGCAAATGTCTCGCCGATCAACTGGTGGGCGATCAGGTTGGCCACGGTGGTGTCCAGCGGGATCAGCGGCTGGCCGAAGTGCTTGATATACAGGTCGTTGACCTCTTCCACCAAGCGGTGCGCCAGGTAGGCCTCGTCCAGCAGGCCGTGCAGGCCTTCGTGCTCGGCCACGATGGCGGGCGGCGCCAGGAAAAACTGCTCGGCGATCTTCAGCACCGGCTTGATCTGGCTTTCGATCCCGGCTTCACGGGCCACCGCATTGGCGGCCTCCAGCAGTTCGGGCACCTGGTCGATGTAGGCGCCCACAAAACGGGTCAGCACGCCCTTGGCGTCGACGTCGGGCAAGGCGATAGCGGGGTGCAAATGCGGTAGTTGCGCCTCCAGCTGCCGGGCGAGCTGGCCAGTGCTGGTTTCGTGTTGACGGGCACGGGAAATCTGCTCGCGCAATGCGGCGGTGTTCATGAAAGCTCCAGGGAAACAGGCGTTGGGATAGGGGAAGCATAAGGTAGCTCGTTTATACGAGCTCATCAGACGTATTCGTCATAATTATTTCACGCCTAATACAAGGCAGTTATATCAAATTGCCATCTTTCGCCGGTAAGCGCGGTGCGGCCCCTCACCGTTGGTCGTTTTTTGTTCATTTGCCCGATCGCATTGCGGGGTGCCGGTCGCTGTCTATACTCGGTTTTGTACGCAATTAGCTGATGACGCCCGACTGCATGAGGCAGGCAAGGCTTGGCGGTTGTAAGCAGTATGGAAGCCGCTCCCTTGGCCGCAGGTGCACACCGGCGGGATAACAAGAATCATAAGGGGAACCCGCAATGACGCGACATCCACCTGTTTGGATGGGCCTTGTGTTGTGGTCGGTATTCAGCCAGGCGCAAGCCGCCTGGACCACGAATATGGCGCCAGGGGCCACTGAAGTCAGCCACGCTGTCTTCGATTTGCACATGACCATTTTCTGGATCTGCGTGGTGATCGGCATCATCGTGTTTGGCGCGATGTTCTGGTCGATGATCGTGCACCGCCGCTCCACCGGCCAGGTCGCCGCCAAATTCCACGAGAGCACGACGGTTGAGATCCTCTGGACCGTGGTGCCTTTGCTGATTCTCGTGGCAATGGCCATTCCGGCCACCAAGACCCTGATCAACATCTACGACAGCAGTGAGTCGGATATCGATATCCAAGTCACCGGCTACCAGTGGAAGTGGCACTACAAATACCTGGGCCAGGACGTCGAGTTCTTCAGCAACCTGGCCACGCCCGCCGAGCAGATTCACAACAAGGCCGACAAGGGCGAGCACTACTTGCTGGAAGTCGATCAGCCGCTGGTGCTGCCGGTGGGGGCCAAGGTGCGCTTTTTGGTCACTGCCGCCGACGTGATCCATTCGTGGTGGGTGCCAGCGTTTGCGGTCAAGCGCGATGCCATCCCGGGCTTCGTCAACGAGGCCTGGACCCGGGTCGAGAAGCCCGGCCTCTACCGGGGGCAATGCGCCGAGCTATGTGGCAAAGACCACGGCTTCATGCCGATTGTGGTGGAGGTCAAGTCCAGGGCCGACTACGACACCTGGCTCGGCGAGCGCAAGGAAGAAGCGGCCAAACTCAAGGAGCTGACCTCCAAGGAGTGGACGCTGGACGAGCTGGTGGCGCGCGGCGACAAGGTCTACCACACCACGTGCGTGGCCTGTCACCAGGCCGAAGGCCAGGGCCTGCCACCGATGTTCCCCGCGCTCAAGGGCTCCAAGATCGCCACCGGGCCCAAGGAGGGCCACTTGAGCATCGTCTACCACGGCAAGCCGGGCACGGCCATGGCGGCGTTCGGCAAGCAGCTCTCGGAAGTGGACATCGCGGCTGTCGTGACCTACGAGCGCAACGCCTGGGGCAACAACAAAGGCGACATGGTCACGCCCAAAGACGTGCTGGCCTTGAAACAGGCAGAAAGCCAATGACCGCCCGCATTGCATACGCCCTGACCCCCTTCGCCCACTCGTTTGCAGGAGAACGCCCATGAGCGCTGTGATCGACGATCATGGTCACGCCGCTGACCACGCCCACGGCCCCGCCAAAGGCCTGATGCGCTGGGTGCTGACCACCAACCACAAAGACATCGGCACGATGTACCTGTGGTTCAGCTTTGCCATGTTTCTGCTGGGCGGCTCGTTCGCCATGGTGATCCGCGCCGAGCTGTTCCAGCCCGGCTTGCAGATCGTGGAACCGGCGTTCTTCAACCAGATGACCACCATGCACGGCCTGGTGATGGTGTTTGGTGCGGTGATGCCAGCCTTCGTCGGCCTGGCCAACTGGATGATCCCGTTGATGATCGGCGCGCCCGACATGGCCCTACCGCGTATGAACAACTTCAGCTTCTGGCTGTTGCCCGCGGCGTTTCTGATGTTGGTGTCTACCCTGCTGATGCCCGGCGGCGGGCCCAACTTTGGCTGGACCTTCTACGCCCCGCTGTCCACCACCTATGCGCCGGAGAGCGTGACGTTTTTCATCTTTGCCATCCACTTGATGGGCGTCAGCTCGATCATGGGGGCGATCAACGTGGTCGCGACCATCCTCAACCTGCGCGCCCCCGGCATGACCCTGATGAAAATGCCGCTGTTCGTGTGGACCTGGCTGATCACCGCGTTCCTGCTGATTGCCGTGATGCCCGTGCTGGCCGGCTGCGTGACCATGATGCTGATGGACATCCACTTCGGCACCAGCTTCTTCAGCGCGGCGGGCGGGGGTGACCCGGTGTTGTTCCAGCACGTGTTCTGGTTCTTCGGCCACCCCGAGGTGTACATCATGATCCTGCCGGCGTTTGGCGCCGTCAGCTCGATCATCCCGACCTTCTCGCGCAAGCCGCTGTTTGGCTACACCTCCATGGTGTACGCCACGGCCAGCATCGCGTTCCTGTCGTTTATCGTGTGGGCGCACCACATGTTCGTGGTGGGCATCCCGTTGGTGGGCGAGTTGTTCTTCATGTACGCCACCCTGCTGATCGCAGTGCCGACGGGCGTGAAGGTGTTCAACTGGGTCAGCACCATGTGGCAAGGCTCGCTGACCTTTGAAACGCCGATGCTGTTTGCAGTGGCGTTCGTGATCCTGTTCACCATCGGTGGGTTCTCGGGCCTGATGCTGGCCATCGCGCCCGCGGACTTCCAGTACCACGACACCTACTTTGTGGTGGCGCACTTCCATTACGTCCTGGTGCCGGGCGCCATCTTCGGGATCTTCGCCTCGGCCTACTACTGGCTGCCGAAATGGACCGGCCACATGTACGACGAAACCCTGGGCAAGCTGCATTTCTGGCTGTCGTTCGTGGGGATGAACCTGGCGTTTTTTCCGATGCACTTCGTAGGCCTTGCCGGCATGCCGCGCAGGGTGCCGGACTACAACCTGCAGTTCGCCGATTTCAACATGGTGTCGTCGATTGGCGCGTTTACCTTTGGCGCCACGCAGATCTTCTTTCTGTTCATCGTGATCAAGTGCATTCGCGGCGGCAAACCCGCCCCGGCCAAGCCGTGGGACGGCGCCGAAGGCCTGGAATGGAGCGTGCCGTCGCCCGCGCCCTACCACACCTTCACCACCCCGCCGGAGGTCAAATGAACACCGGGCGCAGGCGGCGGGGAGGCGACCATGGCTGAGTCCGTGCCCCTCAAGCGGCTGGTCACCCGCCTGCTGATCCTGGTGGTGGCCATGTTCGCCTTCGGCTTTGCCCTGGTGCCGATCTACGACGTGATGTGCAAGGCCTTTGGCATCAACGGCAAGACCGCCGGGCAGTACGAGGGCGAGCAAATCGTCGACCCGACGCGCCAGGTGCGGGTGCAGTTTTTGTCCACCAATGCCATCGACATGGTCTGGGAGTTCCACGCCAAGGCCGACGAGGTGACGGTCAACCCCGGCGCCGTCAACGAGATGCTGTTCGTGGCCTACAACCCCACCGACAAGGCCATGACCGCCCAGGCGGTGCCGAGCATTTCCCCGGCGGAAGCGGCGATGTACTTCCACAAGACCGAATGCTTTTGCTTCACCCAGCAGGTGCTGCAACCCGGTCAGCGCATCGAGATGCCCGTGCGCTTCATTGTCGACCGTGACATGCCCAAGGATGTGAAGCATTTGACCCTGGCGTACACGCTGTTTGACATCACCGCGCGCCAGCCGCCCGTGGCCGTCCATACCGGCGGCTAGGCGTGCCTGCGGGCTCAATCAGGAGAGCGAATACATGTCGACTCATGATACGTACTACGTACCATCGCAAAGCAAATGGCCAATAATTGCCACGCTGGGCATGCTCATCACCGTGTTTGGGCTGGCCACCTGGTTCAATGACCTCAAGGCCGCGCGCCCCGAATCCCACGGCCCGCTGATCTTTTTCGTCGGGGGGTTGCTGCTGGCCTACATGATGTTCGGCTGGTTTGGCGCGGTCATCAAAGAAAGCCGCGCCGGGCTGTACAGCGCGCAAATGGACCGCTCGTTCCGCTGGGGCATGAGCTGGTTCATCTTTTCTGAAGTGATGTTTTTCATCGCGTTCTTCGGCGCACTGTTTTACGTGCGGCACTTGTCGGGCCCGTGGCTGGGCGGTGAGGGCCACAAGGGCGTCGCGCACCTGCTGTGGCCCAACTTCGAGTTCACCTGGCCGCTGCTCAACAACCCCGACCCCAAGCTGTACCCCGCGCCGCAAGGCACCATCAGCCCGTGGGGGTTGCCGCTGGTCAATACGATTCTGCTGGTGAGCTCCAGCGTGACCATCACCATCGCCCACCATGCCTTGCGTAAAGGCCATCGCGGCGCGCTCAAGCTGTGGCTGGCGATCACGGTGCTACTGGGGGCGGCGTTTCTGGGCTTTCAGGCCGAGGAATACATTCACGCCTATAAAGAGCTGGGCCTTACCCTGGGTTCTGGCGTGTACGGCGCGACTTTCTTCATGCTCACAGGCTTTCATGGCGCCCACGTGACCATCGGCACGATCATTTTGTTCGTGATGCTGATGCGCATCTTGCGCGGGCACTTTGATGCCGGGCACCAGTTCGGTTTCGAGGCGGCCAGTTGGTACTGGCACTTTGTGGATGTGGTGTGGATCGGCCTGTTTTTCTTCGTCTACGTGCTGTAGGGCGGTTTACCACGGCGCGTGTGACACCAGCTGGCCGCTGAAAAAGCCCCAGGTGATCAACGCCAGGGTGATCACGGCCAGCACCACACGTACGGTCAAGGCGGTGACGAGGCGGTTGGCGTTGCCCTCGTCCTTGACCAGAAAAAACAAGCCACTGAACAGGCTCACGACGGTAGCGATCAGCATCAGGGCAATGATGGCTTTGAGCATGGTCGGGCTCCGGGCGCTTATGGGGGGCGGGCAATGAGAGTCAGTATAGCCAGCGCGGTCATCCGCCCTGCGGTAACGCCATGAAACGCTTTCGCCCGGGCATTGCGCCGACGCTGGTGGTGTTCTTGCTGCTGCCGGTGCTGGTGGACCTGGGGTTCTGGCAACTGTCGCGAGGCCATGAAAAACACGTGCTGCTGGACACCTACGCCGAGCGCCGCGCCGCCGAACCCATCAGCAGCATACAGTTGACGGCCATGGCCGACCCGGCCTTTCGCCGGGTCCACCTGCGTGGCCAGTTCGATGCGGCGCACAGCGTGTGGCTGGACAACCGCCTGCGCGACGGCAAGGCTGGCGTCGAGTTGCTGCAACCCTTTCACGACCAGGCCAGCGGCCTGTGGCTGTTGCTCAATCGCGGCTGGGTGCCCTGGCCCGACCGGCGCACGCCGCCCGTGTTCACCACCCCCGAGCAGCCGTTGAACATCGATGCGTGGGTGTACGTCCCCCCCGGCGAAACCTTCCAGCTGCACGCCGACCCTGCGGGCACGGCCTGGCCTCGCCTGCTGACCGCCCTGCACCCCGGCGCGCTGTGGGCCGAACTGGGCCGCGACGGCTTCGCCTACGAGCTGCGCGCCGACGCGGGCCCGGCCACGTACGACACCCGCTGGCCGGTGGTGGCCATGGGCCCGGAAAAACACCAGGGCTACGCCGTGCAATGGTTCGCCATGGCGCTGGCGCTGCTGGGCCTTTACCTCTACCTCGGATGGCACAACGCAAAGGAGCCGCACCATGGGGACAGCCATGAATCCACCCAACACCTCTGATGCCCTGCCCGACCGGCGCAAGGGGCGCTGGCAACTGCTGTTGATCCTGGCAATGGTGATCGGCCCCATCGTGCTCGCCACCTTTATGTACAAATTGCAGTTCTGGGTGCCGCACAGCCGCAGCTACCACGGTGAGCTGATCGGCAATGGCCAGACCCGCGCCGACATCGGCGTGCAGGCCAGTGAGACGCGCTGGCAACTGCTGGTCACCGCACCGGCCGCCTGCGCCGCCGACTGCCAGCAATTGGTGTACCTCGCCCGCCAATTGCAGATCGGCCTGGGCCGCGACGCCTCCCGCGCCAGCCACGCCCTGGCCGTGGCGCAGCCGCTCAGCGGCGAATACAGCGCCATGCTTGAGGCCGAGTACCCGCAATTGCAGCGTTACCCGCTGGACGTGCCCACCTTTAATAAAGCAGCCGCCGCCCATGGCGAGGCCCAGCTCTGGATCGTCGACCCCCACGGCAACCTCGTGCTGCGCTATGGCGCCGGGGTCAAGGGCAAGGACCTGCTCAACGACCTGCGCCATCTGCTGAAACTGTCGAACATCGGATAAGGGCACCGTCATGGCCAAACCTGGATTTCGCCTCGCGTTGTTTGCCACCCTGCTCGCGCTGATCGTGGTGCTGCTGGGGGCCTACACCCGCCTGACCCACGCAGGCCTCGGCTGCCCGGACTGGCCGGGCTGCTACGGCTTTATCAGCGTGCCGAAAAGCGAGGCCCAGCTGGCCCATGCCGAGCTGAATTTCCCGCACGCGCCGGTGGAGGCGGACAAGGGCTGGAACGAGATGGTCCACCGCTATTTTGCCGGGACCCTGGGCCTGTTGATCGTGCTGTTGGCGGCGCGGGCCTGGGCCGATCGCCAGCGCCCCGGGCAGCCGTTGAAGCTGCCGCTGTTTGTGCTGGCGGTGGTGTTCACCCAGGCGGCGTTTGGCATGTGGACGGTCACGCTCAAGCTCTGGCCGCAAGTGGTCACCGGCCATCTGCTGGGCGGCTTCGCCACCTTGAGCCTGCTGTTTTTGCTGACGTTGCGGTTGTCCGGCGTGTTACCGGCGTTGATCGTGCCCCGGCGCCTGCAACACTGGGCCACGGCCGGGCTGGTGCTGGTGATCGGCCAGATCGCGCTGGGCGGCTGGGTGAGTGCCAATTACGCGGCGGTGGCGTGCATCGACTTGCCCACCTGCCACGGGGAGTGGTGGCCCGCGGCAGACTTCGCCAACGGCTTTCACCTCACCCAGCACATCGGCCCCAATTATCTGGGGGGGCAGTTGGACAGCGACGCGCGCACGGCGATTCACCTCACCCACCGGGCGGGCGCGCTGGCGGTCACCGCCGTGTTGCTGGGGTTGGCGTGGCAGCTCAAGGGCGTGGGCATGACGCGCCTTGCCGGGCTGCTGCTGGTGGCGCTCGCCACCCAAATCGGCCTGGGCCTGAGCAACGTGTATTTCCATTTGCCACTGCCGGTGGCGGTTGCCCATAACGCGGGCGGTGCGGCGTTGTTGCTGACCCTGGTGCTGGTCAACTACCACGCCCGGACCAGCCTGGTGCGGGTGCGGCACCTATCGCTGTTCGGCTGGCGCTTGAGCCCGCGTAAACACGTGGCGGGCCTGGTCACGATCAAAGGAGAAATGCCATGGCGGCCTTGACCGGCGTGCGCCACCGCCAGGCGCTCTGGCGCGATTACCTGGAGCTGACCAAGCCCAAGGTGGTGGTGCTGATGCTCATCACCTCGCTGGTGGGGATGTTCCTCGCCACCCGCGCCGGGGTGCCGTGGACGGTGCTGGTGTTCGGCAACCTGGGGATCGGCCTGTGTGCGGGCGGCGCGGCGGCGGTCAACCATGTGGTGGACCGGCGTATCGACGCGGTGATGGCGCGCACCCATAAACGGCCGCTGGCAGAGGGCCGGGTTTCACCGCTCGCCGCGTTGACCTTCGCCCTGCTGCTGGCGGTAGCCGGGCTGGCGCTGTTGCTGGCGTTCACCAACACGCTGGCCGCCTGGCTAACGCTGGCGTCGCTGCTGGGGTACGCGGTGATCTATACGGGCTTTCTCAAGCGGGCCACGCCGCAGAACATCGTGATCGGCGGCCTGGCCGGTGCCGCGCCGCCGCTGTTGGGGTGGGTGGCGGTCACGGGGCATGTCAGCGCCGAGCCGCTGTTGCTGGTGCTGATCATCTTTGCCTGGACCCCGCCGCATTTCTGGGCGCTGGCCATCCACCGCAAGGAGGAATACGCCAAGGCCGACATCCCGATGCTGCCGGTGACCCACGGCGAGCACTACACCAAGGTGCACATCCTGCTCTACACCTTCGCCCTGCTGGCGGTGAGCCTCATGCCGTATGTGATCCACATGAGCGGCCCGCTGTACCTGGGCTGCGCGCTGCTATTGGGTGCGCGCTTTCTGCAATGGGCCTGGGTGCTGTACCGTGGCAGTCGGCCGCACGCGGCGATCAACACCTTCAAGTACTCTATCGGGTACTTATTCGCGCTGTTTATCGCCCTGCTCGTAGACCACTACTTATTGTTGAACCTATGACTCGAACTCAAAAAACTGTCTTCATCCTGGTGGCCGTGGTCGCGTTGATCATGGGCCTGACCGTCAACAAAGTGCTGAACGGCAAGGGCCAGGGCGACACCACGGCGCTGATCGACGCGGGCATTATCCTGCTGCCACAAAGCCGCCAGCTGCCGCCGGTGACGATGACCAACCAGGACGGCCAGCCGGTGCTGGTCAATGAGTTGAAGGGCAAGTGGAGCCTGCTGTTTTTTGGCTACACCTTCTGCCCCGACATCTGCCCGACCACCCTGGCGCAGTTGCGGCAAATCAAGAGCGAACTGCCCAAGGACGCGGTGGGCAACTTGCAGGTGATTTTGGTGAGCGTGGACCCGAACCGCGACACGCCAACCCAGCTCAAGCAATACCTGGGCTACTTTGACCCGCAGTTTGAAGGCCTGACCGGCGCGAACGTGGAGGACGTGCAGAAGGTGTCGAATGCCGTGAGCATCCCGTTCATCCCCGCCGACACCAGCAAACCCAACTACACGGTTGACCACAGCGGCAACCTGGCGCTGATCGGCCCGGACGGCACCCAGCGCGGGTTTATTCGCGGGCCGTTGAACAACCAGAAACTGGTCGCCCAACTGCCCGGCTTGCTGGGGCGCAAGTAACCGGCTGCGCAGGCGCCGCCGGGAGGTGCTGGCTTAGAACGCCGGCAGGATGGCGCCTTTGTACTTCTCGGCAATGAACGCTTTCACTTCAGGGGTGTGCAGCGCGGCAACCAGCTTTTTCACCGCGTCCGACTCTTTGTTGTCTTCGCGGGTCACCAGGATATTCACGTACGGCGAGTCTTTGCCTTCGATGGCCAGGGCGTCCTTGGACGGGTCCAGCTTGGCTTCCAGCGCATAGTTGGTGTTGATCAGCGCCAGGTCGACCTGGGTCAGTACGCGCGGCAGGGTGGCGGCTTCCAGCTCACGGAATTTCAGGCCTTTAGGGTTGCCGGAAATATCCTTGACGGTCGACAGAATGTTGGTCGGGTCTTTGAGGGTGATCAGGCCTTTGTGGGCCAGCAGCAACAGCGCGCGGCCGCCGTTGGTGGCGTCGTTCGGGATCACCACGTTGGCGCCGCTTGGCAGCTCTTCCAGGGTTTTGTACTTGCTGGAGTAGGCGCCCAGGGGCTCGACGTGCACGGCGCCAACGCTCACCAGGTGGGTGCCCTTGGCTTTGTTGAACTCATCCAGGTACGGCTGGTGCTGGAAGAAGTTGGCGTCCAGTCGCTTTTCGGCCACTTGCACGTTGGGTTGTACGTAGTCGGTGAAGACTTTGACCTGCAGGTCTACGCCTTCTTTGGCGAGCACAGGTTTCACGAATTCGAGGATTTCTGCGTGCGGCACCGGCGAGGCGGCGACGGTCAGTGTCTCGGCGGCGTGGGCGGAAAACGCGGCGACGGCAGCGAAAGCAACCAGTAGTTTTTTCATCAACGAGCTCCTTGTTCGGGCATGTACGGGCGAGTGCCCGCAATGGCCGTTATTTTCGAGAAAAGTGCACCACCAGCTTGTCGCCGACGGTTTGTAGAATTTGCACCAGGATCAACAGCATCACCACGGTGACCACCATCACGTCGGTCTGGAAACGCTGGTATCCAAAACGGATTGCCAGGTCGCCCAGCCCACCGGCGCCCACCACACCGGCCATGGCCGTGTAGGAAACCAGTGTAATCGCCGTCACCGTAATCGCAGCAAAGATGCCCGGGCGGGCTTCCGGCAGCAGCGCGTTGGTGATGATCTGCCGGGTGGTGGCGCCCATGGATTGGGTCGCCTCGATGATGCCGCGGTCCACTTCACGCAGGGCTGTTTCCACCAGCCGCGCAAAGAACGGCGTGGCGCCCACCACCAGCGGCGGAATCGCCCCGGCAACGCCCAGTGACGTGCCAGTGATGAGCACGGTGAACGGAATCATCACGATCAACAAAATGATGAACGGCAGCGAACGCAGGATGTTCACGACCAGCGACAGCAGCGCGTACAGGCTTTTTTGCTCGAACAGCTGGCGCGGGCTGCACAGGAACAACAGCACGCCCAGCGGCAGGCCGAGCAGGATGGTGAACAGCAGCGAGCCGAACAGCATGGTCAGGGTGTCGCCCGTGGCCAGCCAGATTTCAGACCAGTCGATGTTGGCGAAGAAACTCAACAACATGTCCATTAGCGCAGTACCTCCATGTGCACGTCGGCGGCCGTGAAGCGCGCAAAGGCGGCGTCCATGTCGCCACCGCTAATGGCGAGGGTCAGTTGCCCGTAGGGAATGTCTTTGATGCGGTCGATACGACCGGCCAGGATGCTGTAGTCCACACCTGTTTCGCGAGCGATGGTGCCCAGCAATGGCGCGTAGGTCGCTTCGCCCTGGAACGTCAGGCGCACGATGCGGCCGGGGACGTGCGCGAAGTCATCGCGCTGCTCGCCTTCATCGACCTGTTCGGACTCTTGCACAAAACGTTTGGTGGTCGGGTGCGTGGGGTGCAGGAACACCTGCGCCACCGGGCCCTGCTCCACGATCACGCCAGCGTCCATCACGGCCACCTGGTCGCACACGCGGCGGATCACGTCCATCTCGTGGGTGATGAGCACGATGGTCAGCTTCAGTTCGCGGTTGATCTCGGCCAGCAGTTGCAGCACCGAGGCCGTGGTTTGCGGGTCGAGGGCGCTGGTAGCCTCGTCACACAGCAGTATTTTAGGTTGGGTGGCCAGGGCGCGGGCGATGCCGACGCGCTGCTTCTGGCCGCCGGACAATTGCGCCGGGTACTTCTTGGCGTGGTCGGACAAGCCCACCCGCGCCAGCAGTTCGGCCACGCGCAGGTCGATGTCTTTGCGCGACAGCTCGCCCGCCAGTGTCAGCGGCAGCGCGACGTTGTCGGCCACGGTCTTGGAGGCCAGCAGGTTGAAGTGCTGGAAGATCATCCCGACTTGCTGGCGGAAACGGCGCAGGCCATTGGCGTCCAGGGCGGTGACGTCTTCGCCGTCGACCTTGATCTGACCGCCGCTGGGTTGCTCCAGGCGATTGATCAGGCGCAGCAGGGTACTTTTTCCTGCGCCGGAATGGCCGATCAGGCCAAACACCTGGCCGTTTTCAACCTGCAGGCTGGTGGCGTGCAGGGCGGGAATATCCTGACCGGCGACGCGGTAGGTTTTATAGACGTTTTGAAACTCGATCACGTAGCGAACCTTGTGGGGCGCATGGAAAAAAGATCAGCGGTAAGCCGGGCGCGCATTTTAGCCTGTCCGTATAGCGTTTCTTAGCATTTATTTCGCGAGTAACCAGCGATTTGGCAATAACGCGATCAAAGGTCATAAAAAAGGAACGGCGCAAAACCGTGCCAGTCACTACTCAAGTAACTCGCTATTACCGGGTGCCGTGCCCGGCGTATGGCTGAACAAGCGCCGGGGATCACTCTGGCCACTGTGAACGAGGAGTTTTTGTCTGATGAGCACTAAAAAGCCCGTAGCCCCGCCCACCAGTGAATTGGCGGGAACCGACACCCTGGACCGAGGCAACACCAACGCCAAGCTGCAAAGCCTGGAAACGTTTCGCTCCGACGCCACCGGCCAGGCGCTGCGCACCAACCAGGGCGTCAAAATCGCCGACAACCAGAACACCTTGAAGGTAGGCGCCCGTGGGCCGTCGCTGCTGGAAGACTTCATCATGCGTGAAAAAATCACGCACTTTGACCACGAGCGCATCCCCGAGCGCATCGTGCACGCCCGGGGCACCGGGGCCCATGGTTACTTCCAGACCTACCAGAACCATGCGGCGCTGACCAAGGCCGGTTTTTTGCAGGACCCGGGCCATAAAACCCCGGTGTTCGTGCGTTTTTCCACCGTGCAGGGCCCGCGTGGTTCTGGCGACACCGTGCGCGATGTGCGCGGCTTTGCCGTGAAGTTCTTCACCGATGAAGGCAACTTCGACTTGGTGGGCAACAACATGCCGGTGTTTTTCATACAGGACGCGATCAAGTTTCCTGACTTCGTGCATGCGGTAAAACCCGAGCCGCACAACGAAATCCCTACGGGCGGCTCGGCTCACGACACGTTCTGGGACTTCGTTTCCCTGGTGCCGGAATCCGCGCATATGGTGATTTGGGCCATGTCCGACCGGGCCATTCCCAAAAGCCTGCGGACCATGCAAGGCTTTGGCGTACACACCTTTCGCCTGATCAACGCCGAAGGCCGGTCGTCTTTCGTCAAATTCCATTGGCGGCCAACGGCGGGCACCTGTTCGCTGGTGTGGGACGAGGCCCAGAGGCTGGCCGGTAAAGACACCGATTACCACCGCCGCGACCTGTGGGAGTCCATCGAGTCTGGCGATTACCCGGAGTGGGAGTTGGGCGTGCAGATCGTCGCCGAAGAGGACGAACACACCTTCGATTTCGACATTCTCGACCCCACCAAGCTGATTCCCGAAGAGTTGGTGCCGATCACGCCGCTGGGCAAGATGGTGCTCAACCGCAACCCGGATAACTTCTTTGCGGAGGTCGAGCAGGTGGCCTTCTGCCCGGGCCATATCGTGCCGGGCATCGACTTCTCCAATGACCCGCTGCTGCAAGGCCGGCTGTTTTCCTACACCGACACGCAGATCAGCCGACTAGGCGGGCCGAATTTTCACGAGTTGCCGATCAACCGCCCGCTGGCGCCTTACCACAACGGCCAACGTGACGGCATGCACCGCACCACGGTCGACAAGGGCCGCGCTGCCTACGAGCCGAACTCCATCGACAACGGCTGGCCGAAGGAAACCCCGGCGGCGGCCCAGGACGGCGGTTTTGAGAGTTACCCGGAGCGTATCGACGCGCACAAGGTCCGTGAGCGCAGTGAATCGTTCAGCGACCACTTCTCCCAGGCCCGTCTGTTTTTCCACAGCATGAGCAAGCACGAGCAGGAGCACATCATTGCGGGCTACAGCTTTGAGCTGGGCAAGGTGGAGCGTGAGCACATCCGCGCCCGCCAGGTGAACGAGATTCTGGCCAATATCGACCTTGAGCTGGCCGGACGCGTGGCGCAGAACCTCGGGCTGGCGGCGCCGAAAAAAGGCACGGTGCCGGCGCGCAAGACGTCGCTGTCGCACTCCCCGGCGCTGAGCCAGGTCAACCTGCTGTCGGGGGATATCAAGACCCGCAAGGTCGCGATTTTGGCCGCCAACGGGGTGGACGGCGCGGCGATTGAAGCGCTGAAACAGGCGCTCCAGGCCCAAGGCGCTCACGCCAAGGTGTTGGGGCCGACGTCGGCGCCAGTGACCACGGCCGAGGGCAAAAGCCTGGCGGTGGATGCGTCCATGGAGGGCCTGCCTTCGGTGGCGTTCGACGCGGTGTTTGTGCCGGGCGGCGCGCAGTCGGTGCAGGCGTTGAGCGGGGACGGCGTGGCGTTGCACTACGTGCTGGAGGCCTACAAGCACCTGAAGGCGATTGCACTGGCCGGTGAGGCCAAGCAGTTGCTGGCGGTGTTGAAGCTGGAGGCGGATGCCGGGCTTATCGTGGACGGCGATACCCAGGCGTTTTTTGCCGCGATCGCCCAGCACCGGGTCTGGGCGCGTGAGCCCAAGGCCAAGGCGGTTCCGGCCTGAGGCCGTGCGCTAAACCCACAGGCCCCCGGCGTTGAACGCGGGGGGCCTGCTTATGGGCGGCAGGTGTCAGTCTGCCTTGCGTGGGATCAACACCACTTGGGCGGGGACGTTTTTCAGGATTTGCCGGTGGATCTTCAGGTCATACGCCGCGTCGATGCGTTTGACCCGCTTGGTCAGCAAGGTGGCCAGCCAAGGGTAGTCCTGGGTACGCGGCGCCTGAATGCTCACGTCACACTGGTAATTCACCACATCGGTGGCGATCGCATCCAGTTGGTGGCGAAGTTCGGACATATCCGTAAGGTTCAGCGCCACCGTGGTGCTCTCGGCCGCCGGGTCGATCACCCGTGCCTGGGGTTTGGCTTCGGCGGCTTTCAAGGCGGCTTCGGCTTTGTCCAGCTCGGCCTTGCGCGCATGGCTGATGGCGCTGTTGACGCCGCCGGTCAGGGCAGGCGCCTTGGGCATCAGTGCGCGGGCACGGCTCAGGGCGGTGGCGGCGGCGTTGACGTCACCTTTTTGCAGCACGATCTGGCTGCGCTGCAAATAGGCTTCGGCCAACTGGCGCTGGTATGGCTCCAGTGCCGGGTCGTTGGGCGACTGGGCCTGCAACGCGGCCAGCTGGTCTTCGGCGGTGGCGAGTTCGCTGCTGGCCAGGTTTTGTTCCAGCTGCGCGATGGCCGCCGCGTGCGCGTCCGGCGCCGGTGGGGCGACGGGCGGTGTGCTCTGGCAGGCGCCCAGCAGCAGGGAAAATGCGGCAAGGAGCAGATAACGGGAGGTGAACAGCTTCATTCCTGCGACTCTCTAATTGCGCAAAAAGCGAGCAAGTCTACACCCCTCGACGGGGCAGGACAAAACTCAGCAGAAACAGGGCGGCCGCCGTGACCACAATCGACGGCCCGGCCGGGGTGTCCTTGAACCAGGACAACGCCAGGCCACCACACACGGCCAGCATCCCCAACAGGCTGGCGCCGAGGGCCATTTGCTCCGGTGAGCGGGCATGGCGCTGGGCGGCGGCGGCCGGGATGATCAGCAGCGAGGTGATCAACAATACGCCGACAATCTTCATTGCGACAGCGATCACGATGGCGATGAGCAGCATCAGGGTCATGCGCAGCGCCGCCACGGGCAGGCCTTCGACGGTGGCCAGTTCCTCGTGCACGGTGATGGCCAGCAGCGGGCGCCACAGCGTCAGCAGCAACACCAGCACCGCCGCGCTGCCGCCCAGGATCCAGGCGAGGTCGGTGGGGCTGATGGCCAGCAGGTCACCGAACAGGTAGGCCATGAGGTCGATGCGCACTTCGTGCATGAAGCTCAATACCACCAGGCCCAGGGACAAGGTGCTCGGCGCCAGGATGCCCAGCAGGGTGTCCGACGCCAGCGGCTGGCGCTGTTGCAGGGTCACCAGCAGCACCGCCAGCAGCAGGCAGCCCACCGTCACGGCCAGCGTGGGGCTCACGTCCAGCAAAAAGCCCATGGCCACGCCCAGCAGCGCGGCGTGGGACAGGGTGTCGCCAAAATAGGCCATGCGCCGCCAGACCACGAATGAGCCCAGCGGGCCCGCCACCAGGGCCAGGGCCAGGCCTGCCAGCAGGGCGTAGAGCAGAAAATCAGCCATGCGTGCAGCCATCTCCGTGAACGTGGGGGGCGGTGACCACGGCGCCGTGCAGGTCGTGGGCGTGGTCGTGATGGTGGTGGTACACCGCAAGGCTGGGCGCGTTCTTGCCGAACAGCTCGACGAACGCCGGGTCGCCGCTGACCTGCTCGGGGTGGCCGGAGCAGCACACGTGGCGGTTGAGGCACACCACCTGATCGGTGGTGCTCATGACCAGGTGCAGGTCGTGGGACACCATCAGCACGCCGCAGCCATGGCGGTCGCGCAGGCGGGTGATGAGGCTGTACAGCTCGGCCTGGCCGGCCACGTCGACGCCTTGTACCGGCTCGTCGAGCACCAGCAGCTCGGGCTCGCGCAGCAGCGCACGGGCCAGCAGCACGCGCTGCATTTCACCGCCGGAGATGCTTTGCACGGGGCTGTCGATGACCTGCTCGGCGCCGACCTCCTTGAGGGCGGCCAGCGCCCGCGGGCGATCGACACCCGGTACCAGGCGCAAGAAGCGCAGCACTGACAGCGGCAAGGTCGGGTCTACGTGCAATTTTTGCGGCATGTAACCCACCCGCAGCTTGGGCTTGCGCCACACGCTGCCGCTGTCGGGCTTGAGCAGCCCGAGCACGGCGCGCACCAGGGTGGTCTTGCCAGCGCCGTTGGGGCCGATCAGCGTGACGATCTGCCGGGGCTCCACGCTCAGGGCGATGTTGTCCAGCACCGCTTGCCCGGCGAATGTAACGCCCACCTGGTCCAGGCGGATTAACGCAGTGCTCATCAAGCCCCCTGGCAGCCTGCGCAGAGGCCGACCACTTCGACGGTTTGGCCTTCGACTTTAAAGCCCACGTCGGCGGCGCTCTGAATAATCGCGTCGCTGATGCTTTTTTGTTCAAGTTCGATGGCGGCGTGGCAATCGCGGCAGATCAGGAACTGGCCCTGGTGCGCGTGTTCCGGGTGGCTGCAACCGACAAACGCGTTGAGCGAGGCGATGCGGTGCACCAGGCCGTTTTCCAGCAGGAAGTCCAGCGCACGGTACACCGTGGGTGGCGCGGCGCGGCGGCCGTCCTGTTCGCTGAGCACGCCCAGAATGTCGTAGGCGCCCAGCGGCTTGTGGCTCTGCCACACCAGCTCCAGCACCCGGCGGCGCAGGGCGGTCAGGCGCAGGCCTTGACGGGTGCACAGGGCATCAGCCTCCGACAGTGCGCTGTGGACGCAATGAGAGTGGTCATGAGGGCGGCTGGCAAGCGGGGTTTTTGGCATGAGCGGCAACAGAATGTTGTGAGAGACGTTATTATGTTACCCGTTCCTGCCTTCCAGAGTGCTCATCGTGTCCAGACTTTTTCCTGTTTTTGTCGTATTTGTCACCAGTTTGTTCATCGCCAGCGCCGCTCAGGCCGAGGTTCGGGTACTCACCAGCATCAAACCTTTACAGCTGATTGCCGCCGCAGTGCAGGACGGTGTGGCCGTTCCCGAGGTACTGCTGCCGCCGGGCGCGTCACCGCATAACTACGCGCTGCGCCCCTCCGATGTACGGCGTGTGCAGGAGGTGGACCTGCTGTATTGGATTGGCCCGGATATGGAAAGCTTCCTGCCGCGCGTGCTCAAGGGCCGCAGCCTGCCGACCGTGGCGGTGCAGGATTTGCCCGGCATGAAGCTGCGTCGTTTCGCCGAAGACAGCCACTCCCATGCCGAAGAAGCCGACGAGCATGACCACGATCACCGCCCGGGCAGCCTGGACGCGCACTTGTGGCTGTCGACGGTCAACGCCCGGGTGATTGCGGCGCGCATGGCGGCGGACCTCAGTGCCGCCGACCCGGCCAATGCCGAGCGCTATCAGAGCAACGCCAAGGCGTTTGAAGGCCGCATGGACGCGTTGGATGCCCGCCTCAAAGCGCGCATGGCCGACGTGGCGGGCAAACCATATTTTGTGTTCCACGAGGCCTTTGATTATTTCGAGGATGCCTATGGCCTCAAGCACGCCGGGGTGTTCAGCGTGGCAGCAGAAGTGCAGCCCGGCGCCCAGCACGTGGCGGCCATGCGCACGCGTTTGCAGGAAGTGGGCAAGACGTGTGTGTTCAGCGAACCACCGCTGCGCCCGCGCCTGGCGGAAACGCTGGTGGCCGGTTTGCCGGTGAAGCTGGCGGAGTTGGATGCGTTGGGCGGTTACACCCCGGCGAGCGCTCAAGGTTATGAGCAGGTGCTGGACAAGTTGGGCAACGATTTGGCCGGGTGCCTGGAATCGCTTTAAACCACACCGCACCACACAGGGGGAGCCGGCACGCCTGCTCCCCCCTTTTTTTGAGCGGCGTTACAGCACGAACGGCAGCGCGACGCTGACCTGCTGGCGTTGCGCCAGGCGATGTTCGAACTCTGCCGGGTCGTGGATCAGCACGTCCTGGCCTGCAAACGACTCGGCGGCAATCAGTCGCGACAACCAGAACCGCACACACGCCACTCGCAACAGGGTCGGCCACAGCTGCGCTTCTTTGGCGGTAAACGGCCGCAACGCCGCATAAGCCCCCAGCAACGCCCGCGCCCGCTGGCCGTCGAGCACGCCCGCGGCGTCCGAGCACCAGTCGTTCAGGGCGATGGCCACGTCGTAGAGCATCGGGCCCGAGCAGGCGTTGTAGAAGTCGATCAGCCCGGTCAGGTGTGTGCCTTCAAACATCGCGTTGTCGCGGAACAGGTCGGCATGGATGTTGGCGCGGGGCAGCTCGATGATCGGCTGTTTGTGGGCCTGGATTTCGTCCAGTGCGTCCTGCAGCAGGCGCTGCTGGGCCGGGTTCAGGTGCGAGATCAGCTTGGCGCCTTCACCGAGCATCCAGTCCAGGCCGCGGTCGGTCTTGCGCTTGAGCATCTTGTCGCCCTGGGTGGCCAGGTGCAGGTGCCCCAGCAACTCGCCCACCTGGGCGCAGTGCTGCGCGTTGGCCTCCTTGATGTGCTTGCCCGCCAGGCGCGGCTGCAACAGCGCAGGCTTGCCGGCCAGTTCGCGCAAGGCCACGCCGTCGGTGGTGCGCAGGGCGTAAGGCACCGGCAGGTCGGCGGCGTGGAGCACGTCGAGCAGGTCGATGAAAAAGGGCATTTCCTGCACGGGGCCGCGCTCGACCAGGGTCAGGACGAACTCGCCCTGTTCCAGGCTGATGAAAAAATTGGTGTTTTCGCTACCAGCGGCAATCCCCTGGAAATCGAGCAGCCGGCCAAGCCCATAGGGCGCAAGAAAGGTTTCCAGCTCGGGCCGAGCCAGGGGGGTGAACACAGACATGGTTAGGGCTGCCGTGACGGGCGCTGCGACAGGCAGCGCCGGTTAAAGTTAAGAATTCATTTCCATTCAAAGATCTTCCATGACGGAATCAGCATATCCGGCTGGTCAGAGCGGATGAAGTTTGCGTCGGTTCCATCCGCGCGCACCAGGAAATACGGCGGTGCACCCTTTGGGGTGACCTTGATTGCATACAAAAAGCCATTCTGGCGGTATTCCTGAATGGTCTTGTCGCCTTCGGTGCGGATGGTCACTTCGGGATCTGCCGAAGGGCCGCTGTCGGCTGCCATGGCGGCCAGCGGAAGGCATGCAATCAAGCCGGTCAACAACAGGCGATTCACTGTACGCATGATAACCTTGTCCCTTTGTCGTCAATGGTCCGGCTATTCTAGCGCCTGACCCGCCGAAAAGGTTGATCCTGCTCATGAGCCAAGCCCCTCTCGTCCTGGTGGACGGTTCTTCATATCTGTACCGCGCCTTTCACGCACTGCCACCACTGACCACCTCCAAGGGCCTGCCCACGGGGGCGGTCAAGGGCGTGTTGAACATGCTCAAAAGCCTGCGCAAGCAGTACCCGGACAGCCCCTTCGCCGTGGTGTTCGACGCCAAGGGTGGGACATTTCGCGACGAGATGTACGCCGAATACAAGGCCAACCGCCCCAGCATGCCCGATGACATGCGCCTGCAAATCGAGCCGCTGCACCAGAGCGTGATCGCGCTGGGCTTCCCGCTGCTGTGCGTGGAGGGCGTGGAGGCCGACGATGTGATTGGCACCCTGGCCCGCAGCAGCGCGGCCGCCAGCCGACCGGTGGTGATTTCTACCGGTGACAAGGACATGGCGCAACTGGTGGACGGGCACATTACCTTGGTCAACACCATGACCGGTAGCGCGATGGACATCGAGGGCGTGAAGGAAAAGTTCGGCGTCGCTCCCGAGCAGATCATCGATTATCTGGCGCTGATGGGCGATTCGTCCGACAACATCCCGGGTGTTCCGGGCATTGGCCCCAAGACCGCTTCCGGCTTGCTGGTGGGCGTCAATGGCGGCCTTAAAGAGCTTTACGAGCAGCTCGACATCGTGCCGAGCCTGCCGATTCGCGGGGCCAAGACCTTGCCCGCCAAGCTGGCCGAGCACAAGGAGATGGCCTTTTTGTCTTACCGGCTGGCCACCATCAAGGTGGACGTGGCGCTGGACGTGGGCCTGGATGACCTGCACCTGATCGAGCCCGACCGCGAAAAACTGCTTGAGTTGTACACCTTGCTGGAATTCAAAAGCTGGCATGACGAAATCCAGCGCGACACCAAACGGGTCGAGCTCAAGGCTGCGCCGAGCGTTACGGTTGTTGACGCTGTGGTCGCAAGCGAGCCTGCCGAGGCGGCGTACGAAACCATCCTGGATCAGGCGCGATTCGACGTCTGGCTGCAAAAGCTCAACGACGCAAAACTGTTCGCCTTTGACACCGAAACCACCGGCATCGACGCCCAACAGGCGCAATTGGTGGGGGTATCGTTTGCCGTACAGGCCAATGAAGCGGCCTACATCCCCCTGACCCATTCCTACATCGGCGTGCCGGACCAACTGGACCGCGACACCGTGCTGCTGGCCCTCAAGCCGCTGCTCGAAGACCCGACCAAACTCAAGGTGGGCCAGCACGCCAAGTTCGACATGAACATCCTGGCCAACTGCGCCATCGGTGGCGACCCGGCGCAAGGTATCACCGTGCGGGGCATCGCCTTTGACACCATGCTCGAGTCCTACGTGCTCAACTCCACCGCCACCCGGCACGACATGGACAGCCTGGCAAAAAAATACCTGGACCACGACACTGTCAGCTTCCAGGACATCGCCGGTAAAGGCGCCAAGCAACTGACCTTCGACCAGATCCCGCTGGAGAAGGCTGGCCATTACGCCGCCGAAGATGCCGACGTGACCCTGCGCCTGCACCAGGCGTTGCACGCGCAACTGGCGGCGATTCCAAGCCTGGCGGGTGTGCTGACCGATATCGAAATACCGCTGGTGCCGGTGCTGGCGCGTATCGAGCGCCAGGGCGCGCTGGTGGACAAGGACCTGCTGGGCGTCCAGAGCATTGAGCTGGGCGACAAAATGGTCGAGCTGGAACGCCAGGCCTTCGAGATCGCCGGGGAGGAATTCAACCTGGGCTCGCCCAAGCAGCTGGGCGCGATCCTTTACGAAAAGCTGGGCCTGCCGGTGTTGAAAAAAACCGGCAAGGGCCAGGCCTCGACCGCCGAGGACGTGCTGGCCAAACTGGCCGAAGATGACTTTTTGCTGCCCAAGGTGCTGATGCAGTACCGCAGCATGAGCAAGCTCAAGAGCACTTACACCGACCGCCTGCCGGAGCAGATCAACCCGCGTACCGGGCGTATTCACACCTCGTATCACCAGGCGGTGACGGCGACCGGGCGTTTGTCCTCCAGCGACCCGAACCTGCAGAACATCCCGGTGCGCACCGCAGAAGGGCGGCGGATCCGCCAGGCGTTTATCGCGCCCAAGGGTTACAAGCTGTTGGCGGCGGACTATTCGCAGATCGAGCTGCGCATCATGGCGCACCTGTCCAAGGACGCGGGCTTGCTCAATGCCTTTCGCGACAACCTGGATGTGCACACGGCCACGGCGGCCGAGGTGTTCAAGGTTGAGCTGGGCGAGGTTACGTCCGACCAGCGGCGCAGCGCCAAGGCGATCAACTTCGGCTTGATCTACGGCATGGGCGCGCAAAAGCTGGGCAAGGACATCGGCGTGGACACCAAGACCGCCAAGGCCTACATCGACGTGTATTTCGCCCGTTACCCCGGGGTGCGCGAGTACATGGAGCGCACCCGCGCCCAGGCGTCCGATCAAGGCTATGTAGAGACGTTCTTCGGGCGCCGCCTGTACCTGCCGGACATCCACTCCAACAAACCGCAAGAGCGCGCCGCCGCCGAACGCACGGCCATCAACGCGCCGATGCAGGGCACCGCCGCCGACATCATCAAAAAAGCCATGGTGCAGGTGGACAACTGGCTCACCGACTCGGGCCTGGACGCCAAGGTCATCCTGCAGGTGCACGACGAACTGGTGCTGGAGGTGCGCGAGGACGTGGTGGAGCAAGTGAGTGCAAAAGTCTGCGAACACATGAGCGCCGCAGCGCAGCTGGATGTGCCGCTGCTGGTCGAGGTTGGCGTGGGCAATAACTGGGACGAGGCGCACTAAGCGCGGGGTACTGCCGTGGCAGGCGCTGCGGCAGGGCTTTAGAGCGCAATTGTCGGGCCGTTATTTCCAATAGTTTTTCGGGCGGCCCGGAACTTAACCTGTCAAACGTGACTCAGAGTTACTGAATGGGTGGTGAAGCCCTTCAATGCTCCTATGTTGTGTTAAGTGTTGGCAGATATCTGGGCCCCGCCCTAGCGGTCCAGACTTGAACCCCGAACTTCCTCTCCCCATACGAAGTCCGGGGTTTTTTTTGCCTGGCGTTTTTACTCGCCCCCGTCTTCGGCGCCCTTGTCGGCCAGTTCCATCCAGTCCGCCAGCACGGTGTAGGCCTCTTCCAGGCCCATGCGTTTGGGCGCGGAGAACAGCTGGATGGTGATTGCATCGCCCCAGCCCTTGCGGATCTCGGACTGCACCTTGAGCAGGGTGTTCTTGGCGGCGCCGTAGGTGAGCTTGTCGGCCTTGGTCAGCAAGACATGCATGGGCATGCCGCTGGCGACGGCCCAGTCGAGCATCAACAGGTCGAAATCGGTCATGGGATGACGGATGTCCATCATCAGAATCAAGCCCTTCAAACTCTCCCGGCTGCCCAGGTAAGCCTCCAGGTGACGCTGCCAGTGCTGCTTGAGCGGGATAGGCACTTTTGCATAACCGTAGCCCGGCAGGTCGACCAAGCGCCGATCATCGTCTAGCTTGAAGAAATTGAGCAACTGCGTGCGGCCCGGGGTTTTGGAGGTGCGCGCCAGGCTGGCGTGAGTCAGGGTGTTCAGCGCGCTGGACTTGCCGGCGTTGGAGCGGCCCGCAAAGGCCACTTCAAAGCCTTCGTCATCGGGGCATTGGTCGACTTTGGCGGCACTGAGCATGAAGGTGGACTGTTGGCACAGGCCGAGGATGGGATTCTTGAGTTGCATGAGTTTTCCGATGTGGGCGGTGCCGGGAACAGGTGCGGCAAGCGGTGTCGTTTCCGTTTCAGTAGCGCCAGTATATAATGCCGCAGATTTTGTGTGTGCTTTCTCCCAGCGAAGGATGAAGTTCATGGGAGCGATAGACCTTTATTGCGCATTAGAACGCAAAACGCTCTCAAACCCTGAAAAGGTCGATGTATGACCAAGTGGCTGCTAGCCGCCGGTGCCCTGATCCCCCTTTACGGTGCTCAGGCTACACAGGATCCGGAGGCTGTGTACAACCGCGTTTGCGCGGCCTGCCATGCCGGACAGCTGCCCACTGCCCCAAAGCGGGGTGATCAGGCCGCCTGGAAGCCAAGATTGGCGCAAGGTATGGACACGCTGGTGCAACACGTGACTCAGGGTTTCAAGGCGATGCCGCCGCGTGGTTTGTGCATGGACTGCAGTACCGAGGATTACCAGGCCATCATTGAACTGATGGTGAGTAAACCCGGTTTATAACTCTTAAACCCTTAGCCGTAGTTGGATTAGCTGATGAACAAACTGATCGTGAGTCTGCTGTTGACCCTGGGTATCACCGGTGTTGCACACGCTGCGGGCGACGCCACTGCCGGCCAGGCCAAGGCCGCCGTCTGTGGTGCCTGCCATGGCCCCGACGGCAACAGCCCGGCGCCCAACTTTCCGAAACTGGCGGGCCAGGGCGAGGGTTACCTGACCAAGCAGATGCACGACATCAAGGACGGCAAGCGCACGGTCTTGGAAATGACCGGCCTGTTGACCAACCTCAGCGACCAGGACCTGGCCGACATCGCGGCGTATTTTGCCAGCCAAAAAGGCAGCGTCGGCGCCGCCGATCCCAAGCTTGTGGCCCACGGTGAGGAGCTGTTTCGCGGTGGCAAGCTCGACCAGGGCATGCCCGCCTGCACCGGCTGCCACTCGCCCAATGGCGCGGGTAACGCCGCCGCCAAGTTCCCGCACCTGGGTGGCCAGCACGCGCAGTACACCGCCAAGCAGCTGACCGACTTTCGCGAAGGCAACCGCACCAACGACGGCGACGCGAAAATCATGCAGAGCATCACCGCCAAGCTCAGCAACAAGGATATCGAGGCAATTGCCAGCTATATTCAGGGCCTGCACTAAGCCGCCCCTGCGACGTTAACGCTCGATTAATCCGTCGATGCAAGCATAAAAAGGGTGGCCCTGGCCGCCCTTTTTTGCGGCCGCTGCCGTTACACTAACGAACTCACGCCCGCGCAGGCCTGTCTGAATAAAGGTCGCGTGAGGCGACTTTATTTGTCCAGGAGTAAAGCATGCGTAATCTGATCCTCAGCGCCGCTCTCGTCACCGCCAGTCTGTTCGGCATGACCGCCCAAGCTGCCGACGTGCCGCTTGAAGCCGGTAAAACCTACGTCGAACTGGCCAACCCCGTGCCGGTTTCCGTGCCGGGCAAGATCGAAGTGGTGGAGCTGTTCTGGTACGGCTGCCCGCATTGCTACGCGTTTGAACCCACCATCAACCCCTGGATCGAAAAACTGCCGGCAGACGTGAACTTCAAGCGCATCCCGGCAATGTTCGGCGGCCCTTGGGACGCCCACGGCCAGCTGTTTCTGACCCTTGAAGCCATGGGCGTGGAACACAAGGTCCACGACGCGGTGTTCAACGCCATCCAAAAAGAAGGCAAGCGCCTGACCAAACCTGACGAAATGGCTGACTTTGTCGCCACCCAAGGCGTGGACAAGGACAAGTTCCTGGCCACCTTCAACTCCTTCGCTATCCAGGGCCAGATCAAACAGGCCAAGGAACTGGCGCAGAAGTACGGCGTGCAGGGCGTTCCGACCATGATCGTCAACGGCAAATACCGTTTCGACCTGGGCACCTCCGGTGGTCCTGACGAAACCCTGAACGTGGCCGACCAGCTGATCGCCAAAGAGCGCGCAGCCAAGTAAAGGGGCCCGCCATGCGTCGCTGGGGGACTGAACGCGCCGTGGGCCTGCATGAACCGCAGGTCAACGCGCACCACCTGGATGCTACAGGCCTGACGGCAAACAGCCGGCTGCGCCTGCTCAGCTTCAATATCCAGGTGGGCATCAGCACCGAAAAATACCGGCATTACCTCACGCGTGGCTGGCAGCACCTGCTGCCCCACACCGGGCGCGCGGGCAACCTGCAGAAGATCGGCGACCTGATCGGCGACTTCGACCTGGTTGCCCTGCAGGAAGCCGACGGCGGCAGCCTGCGTTCGGGCTACGTCAACCAGGTCGAACACCTGGCCCATCTCGGCGCGTTTCCCTACTGGTATCAACAACTCAACCGCAACCTCGGCAAACTGGCCCAGCACAGCAATGGCGTGCTCAGCCGCTTGAAACCGTGGGCGATCGAGGATCACCCCTTGCCCGGCCCCAAGGGGCGCGGCGCCATCCTGCTGCGGTTCGGCGAAGGGCCCGACGCGCTGGTGGTGGTCATGATGCACCTGGCGCTCGGCGCCCGTACCCGCAGCCTGCAACTGGCGTACATCCGCGAGTTGATTGGCAACTACAAGCACCAGGTGTTGATGGGTGACATGAACACCCATGCCAACGACCTGCTGCAGAATTCGCCGTTGCGCGACCTCGGCCTGCTGGCGCCGCAAGTCGAAGCCACCTTTCCCAGCTGGCGGCCGCAACGTTGTCTTGACCACATCCTGCTCAGCCCCACCCTCACGCTTGAAAGCGTGCAGGTCCTGGCGCAGCCCATCTCCGATCACCTGCCCGTCGCGGTAGAGATTCGTCTGCCGGGCTCGCTCACGGCCGATGCATTGCCCGCGCTGAGCCCCGGCCCTCGCGGACCCCTTGCATGAGCAACGACGCCCAGCGTTGGAAAGAAAAATACCTCAAGAGCATCGAGCAACAAGACAAGCTCGAGCGCCGCTGGGCCGCCCGCCTCGACCTGCTGCGCCGCGGGTTGGTGCGCAGCACGCTGGCCGCTGAAGGGACCGACCGGGCCGTCGACCAATGCATGAAGGAAATGCGCGACGTGATCCGCACCGACGACATGGACGCCGCCCTCGCCGCCCTGTTGCCGCGCCTGGAAAAGGCCGTGCTCGACTCTGAGCAGCGCCGGGAAACCCGGGTCGATCAGATCAGCACCGCCCTTACCGCCCTGGTGGCCCAACTGCAAACCTTGCCCTTGCCGCGGGAAGTCAGCCGCCCGCTGAAGGCGTTTGCCAAGCAGTTGGACGGGCGGGTCAGCCAGGCCCGCGAGATCCCGCTGTTGCTGGGTGAACTGAGCGGCTTGCAAGGCCAGGCGTTGAAAAACCTCGAGGACCCGGACGAGCCGAATCGCCCCGGGTTGTTGCAGCGCCTGTTCGGCGGCAAGGACGTCTCGGCGGATACGCCGGTGCCTGGCCCTGCGGCGGCGCCAGCGCCGGTGGTCGCAGCGCAACCGGCGGCAGCGCCGCAACCCCGTCCCGAACCGGCTGAGCCGGTCGACGCCGTGCGCGCCGTTGCACCGCCCGTGCCTGCGGCTCCCGAGCGCAGCGCTGCGCTGCCGCCTGCGTCTGTCGCGACGCTGGAACCTGAACCTGAACCTGAACCTGTCGAGCCGCCAGCGGCCGAACCCGCTCCCGTGGTCGAGGACGAACCCGTCCCCGAAAGCGCCCTGGCCGCCATGGTCCAGGCCCCTGCGGTTGCGCCCGCCGAGCTGCAACCCACACTGATCGGCAGCCTGTCGCTGCCCCCGGTGCTGGCGGACGAATCGCCAGAAGAGCCGCCAGAAGAGCTGCAAGAACAACCGACCGCCGAAGAGGTGATCTACGCCCTGCCCGACAGCCCCGAGCCGTCCTACAGCTCGGTGGCCAAGCACATCGAAGACACCCTGCTCGGCCTGCTCGAAGATTTGTCCCTGCCCGAACGTCATCGCCCGCAAGCCCAGGCGATGCGTGAACGTCTGGCCCAGGGCATGAACTGGTATGAATTACTGCCCATCCTCGATGATCTGGCGGTGTTGATGCTGGCGATTACCGACAGCGGCCAGCACGAGTTCGAGGCGTATCTCAAGCAACTCAACGAGCGCCTGGAAGCCTTCCAGGGCAACTTGCAGGCGGCCAGCGACGGGCATGCCGACAGCCGCTCGGCGGCCCGGGCGCTGGACTCGCAGATCCGCGAACAGGTCGATGGCCTGCAAAGCAGCGTGCAGGACGCTGCAGACTTGGACGGCCTCAAGCACGTACTGGAAAGCCACCTGGAAGGGCTGCTGGGCACGATGGACGAGCACCAACACCAGCGCGACCAGCGCGAGCAGGCCGTGGCGGCGCGGCTCAAGGGCCTGGCCGAGCGTGTCGCTCACATGGAGCAGGAGGCCCAGGGCTATCGCGAGCACCTTGAGGTGCAGCGCCAGAAAGCCCTGATCGACCCGCTGACCGGCCTGCCCAACCGCGCCGCCTGGAGCGAGCGCCTGGAGTACGAAGTCAACGCCTGGCATCAGCATGGCAATCACCTGTCCCTGGCCATGTTGGACCTGGACCACTTCAAGCGCATCAACGACGGCTATGGCCACCTGGCGGGCGACAAGGTGTTGAAGATCATCGCGACGGTGCTGCGCAAACGCCTGCGTGGCACCGACTTCATTGCGCGGTTTGGCGGTGAAGAGTTTGTGCTGTTGATGCCCAACTCCTCCCTGGCGCAGGCGCAGGCGGTGGGCGAAACGCTGCGTGCGGCCATCGAGGCCTGCCCGTTCCACTTCAAGGGCGAGCCGGTGACCATCACCATTTCCATGGGCGTGGCGCAGTTTCAACTGGGGGAGCGCAGTGAACTGGCGCTCAAGCGTGCCGACGAGGCGCTTTACCGGGCCAAAGCCGCGGGACGCAACCAGGTGCAGGGCGCGTAAAGATGTACCATTTTGTATAAAAGGCCGCATTTGACCGCCCGTTGGCGAACGGTACGTTACACTGTTGCATTATCGTCTTCAGCGTACCCTCTTCTGCCATGAAATTTCTGTACTCAGCCTTCTTGTTCCTGATCCTCGCGGGCTGCGCCAGTGGCCCGCGGCTGGACACCAGCCACCCCTCGGCCAACCACGACAACCGGGTGCAATTTGTCATCGTGCACTACACCTCGACGTCGCTCGAGCGCTCCCTGGCCTTGTTGACCCACGGCCAGGTCAGCAGCCATTACCTGATCGGCGACGACGCCTCGGGCACCATCTACAAGCTGGTGGATGAAAGCCAGCGCGCCTGGCACGCCGGGGAAAGCGAGTGGATGGGCCGCACCTGGCTCAACTCCAGCTCCATCGGCATCGAGATCGTCAACCCCGGTTACCGTGACCTGCCCACCGGCCGCGTCTGGTATCCGTACACCGAAGCGCAGGTGCAGTCGCTGGTGGTGCTGCTCAAGGACATCAGCAAGCGTAACGGCATCGACCCGCGCAACATCATCGGCCACAGCGACATCGCCCCGCTGCGCAAGCTGGACCCGGGCCCGCTGTTTCCGTGGAAGCGCCTGGCAGACGAAGGCCTAGGCATATGGCCGGATGCAAAGGCCGTGGCGCGCTACACCCAGCAATACGCCAGCGATTTGCCCAGCATCAACTGGTTCCAGCAGGAATTGGCGAAACTGGGCTACCCCACCCCGCAAACCGGCGAACTGGACGTGGCCACGCGGCACGTGCTGGCCGCGTTCCAAATGCACTTCAGGGCGTCACTGTTTGACGGCACCCCCGATGCGCAAAGTGCGGCCATCTTGCGGGCACTCAATCGGGAGTAGGGGTGAGCGTGCCCCTACAGCGGCAACGCCATATAAAACTGCGTGCCCTGCCCCGGTCTTGAGTAGACCCCCATCCTTCCGCCGTGCAATTGCACGATTTCCTTGCACAGCGCCAGGCCCAGGCCGGCGCCGCCTTTTTTGCGACCGACCTGTACGAAGGGCTCGAAGATCCGGCCTTGCTGGCCATAGGCGATGCCCTCGCCGTTGTCTTCCACGCTCACAATCACCCGCTCGCCATGCCGCCGCGCTTGCAGGCGGATCTGCCCGCCCGCGGCCGTGTGCCGCAGGGCGTTGCCCAGCAGGTTGTCGAGCACCCGCTCCAGTTGCGCGCGGTCGGCGTGCAGTCGGGGCAGTTGGGGTTGTTCTTCCACCAGCAGTTCAATGTTCTGGGCATTGGCCTGCTCGGCGAAACGTGCGCGGGCGTGCTCCAGCAGGTCACTGATGTCACAGGGTGCCAAGGTGAGTTTTTGCAGGCCGTTCTGGTAGCGCGAGAAGTTGAGCAGGTCGTTGATCAACTGCATCAGGCGCTGCATTTCCTCATTCACCGTGCTCAGCAGGTCGGCTTCGCGCGATTCGGCGGGAAACTTCGCCCGCTCCTGAAACAGGCCGAACGCCATGTGCATCCCCGTGACGGGCGTGCGCAGTTCGTGGGAGGCGCGCAGCACAAACTCGGCGCGTACCCGCTCAAAGGCGCGCTGCTCGGTGACGTCATGCAGCACCATCACCGCGCCCAGGATATGCCCCTGGGTATGGCTCACCGGCGTCAGGCTGTACGTCAACAGGCGCAATTCGCCGTCGACTTCCACTTCCAGGTCCTCCGGCGCCCGCTCCAAGTTGCCCCCGCGCAAGATCAGGTGCAGCTGCTCGTCCAGTTCGGGACGGCCCATGGCGTCGCCCAACCCCTGGCCCAAGCGGTTATCGTCCCAGCCCAGCTGGCGCTGGGACACCGGGTTCAAGTGCTCCAGATGGCCCTGGCGGTCGATCATCAACAGGCCGTCGTCGATGCTGTCGAGCACCGCTTGCAGGCGCTGTTGCCCGGCCAGCAGTTCGTCGACGTTGGTGGCCTGGTGTTGGCGCAGCGCCTCGGCCATGTGCCCGAAACGCCGGGTCAGCAGGTTCATCTCGGCGGCCGACGAAATCGGCAGGGTCACTTCAAAGTTGCCCTGGCTGATCTTGTCGGCCGCCTTGGCCAGCGCTTCGATGGGGCCGCCAAAGCGCCGGGCAATGCCGTGGGCGGTGACGAACCCGATGATCAGCACCGCCAGCCCCACCAGCCCCAGCAGGCCTGCGTTCAACAATGCCCGCTCGCGGGACTGGTGCTCGGTGGCGTTGATGTTTTCCAGGGCTTTTTTGTGTTCGCCGATCAGGCCGTTGCGCAGGACGTTGAAGCGTTCGGTCAATTCCTCGTTGTTGCGCAGTTGCGGGGCCGCGTCCTGGCTTTTGTCGAAGGCTTGCACAAAGCTCAGGTAATCGGCCTTGGCCTGGGTAAACCCGCTGTTGGTCGCGTCCTCGTGCTCATGCTCGATACCTTGCTCCAGCAGGGCGAAATAGCGCTGCCGGGAGGCTTTGAGGGCCTGGGTGTCCGGCTGGTCGTCGAGCATCAGGATCAACTGGTCGCCCAGGGTCTGGCGCAGCTTGAGGCCCAGGTCCAGGGTGATGAAGTTGCTGCGAATCAGCGACTCCTGGGTCTTGGCCATTTGCATGACGCTGACCAGGCCCAGCAGCAACCCGAGCAAGGCCACGGTGATCAGGGCCGAGATGCTCAGGAACAACCGGGTGCGCAGTTTCATCGCAAGCTTCATAAGGTGCAGCTCACAGGTTGTATTGTTTGCGTTTGCGATACAGCGTCGAGGCATCGATGCCCAAGGTCCGTGCCGCCTGGTCGAGGGTGTCGCTGGTGGCCAGCACGGCGCCGATGTGTGCCTTTTCCAACTCGTCCAGGCTCAATGCCGCCCCGATACGCGGGGCATTGTTGGTGGGCTGTTCGGCCATGCCCAGGTGGCCGATTTCGACTTTTTCCTGCGGGCAAATGATGCTGGCCCGCTCCACCACGTTGCGCAGTTCGCGGATGTTGCCCGGCCAGCGGTAGTTGAGCAGCGCTTCACGGGCCTCGTCGCTGAACCCCCGGGCGGGGCGGGCGTATTCCTTGACGAAGCGCGCCAGGAAGCGGTCGGCCAGGGTCAGGATGTCTTCGCTGCGCTCGCGCAGCGGCGGCAGGTGCAGGGTGATGACGTTCAGGCGGTACAGCAGGTCTTCGCGAAAACGCCCTTCGCGCACCATGTCTTCCAGGTTCAGGTTGGTGGCCGCCAGGATGCGCACATCGGCGCGGCGCGTGACCGGATCGCCGACGCGTTCGTATTCCTTGTCCTGGATAAAACGCAGCAACTTGGGCTGCAACGTGAGCGGAAAATCGCCGATTTCATCGAGAAACAGCGTGCCGCCGTCCGCCTGGTTGACCCGGCCCAGGGTGCTTTCACTGGCGCCGGTAAACGCCCCGCGGCTGTGGCCGAACAACTCGCTTTCCATCAGCTCGGCGGTCAACGAGGGGCAGTTGATGGTGACGCAGGACTTTTTGGCCCGCTTGCTCCAGCCGTGGATCGCCCGCGCCAGCTCGCCCTTGCCGGTGCCGGACTCGCCCAGGATCAGGATGTTGGCGTCGGTGCCCGCCACCTGGCGTGCGGTCTCCAGCACCACCATCATGGCCGGGCTGTGGGAGTCGAGGCCGTCCTTGGGCTGGCGTACTTCGCCTTCCAGGGCTTCCAGGCGCGCCGAGAGTTGGCGCACTTCCAATTGCTTGGCGGTGGCCAGGCGCAGTTGGTCGGGGCTGCAGGGTTTGACCAGGTAATCGGCGGCGCCCGCCTGGATCGCGTCCACGGCGGTGTCGACGGCCGAATGGGCGGTGACGATCACCACGCGCATCCACGGTGCCTGAACGCGCATTTGCGCCAGTACATCCAGGCCGTTGTCTTCGCCCAGGCGCAGGTCCAAAAAACACAGGTCGAACACCTGGCGTTGCAGCAACGCATCGGCCTGGGCGGCGCTGTTGGCGGTGGCTACGGTGTAGCCTTCATCTTCCAGGCAGTAACGGAAGGTACGAAGGATCGCGGATTCGTCATCCACTAAAAGAATGCGGCCTTGAAGCTCCTTGGCTGATTCCATCTGTCCCGCGCTCCCTTAAGAAATGAGTGATGTGTATTAGTCCCGCAATAATCGGGCAAGTTGCATGGTTTATTCTGATCGATTAAAGCTGATGTCATACAGCTATCTGCGTAGGCGCCTACACCCACGCTGATTCCGGGCGTTTTCGCCCGATGTGCCCTTTCGGCAACCTACCCTCGCATTCGTCTCCCTCGACCCGACCACCGGCGATCGTGCATTTCGCACGGTGGATCGGGGTGCATCGTGCAGGATGCTCGTCAGTTTCCCTATCTAAAAATTATAACTTATTGATTTTATTGGTAATTATTTTGTAAAAAAACTGGCATGCGCTCTGCAATATCTCTCCCACGAGCCTCATGAACGAACAATCAGAATGCGGGAGAGAAACAGCATGACTCGCCAAAGCCTTGCCCAACTGCGTGTATCGCCACTGCGCCTTCAACAAGGGCTGTTCGCCAGCCTTGCCTTGACCGTGACGCTGATCGGCGGCCAACAACTGCACCGTTGGGAAGACAGCCGCCAGCCTGTTTCGCAGATTGAACGCCCCATGACGCAGCAAACCCATTTCCGCGCGGCAGGCAACGCCGCTGTCGCGGGCACCCCCACGTTCATCGTTGTCGACCAGGCCGTCACCACCGGTGACCTGCCCTACCAGGAACGTTGGGTGTTCTAGGCATGACCCGGTTGCCCGTACCGGGCAGCCGTAACGCTGCACTGCTGTTACCTCTCTAAACGCGTAAGGAGAATCACCATGTTGAGTTGGGCTATCACATTTCTGATCATCGCCATCGTGGCCGCTGTGCTGGGCTTTGGTGGTATCGCGGGCACCGCCACAGGGATTGCCAAGATCTTGTTCGTGGTGTTTTTGGTGATGTTTATCGCCTCCTTCTTCTTTGGCCGTCGCGGTCGAGGCTGAGCATGCGTAATTCTTTCCTGAAAACCTTTGCCGCCGCCCTGCTGCTGGGCGGCAGCGGCCTGGTAATGGCGGCCAATGACGGCCAGACCCGGGCCAACGAGTTATTGAGCGCCGACCCGCAGTACCGCAGCACGTGGCAAGGCGTGGTCAAGAAGGAAGAGCGCCTGCCCGAGTGGGTGATGAACCTGTCTGGCAGTGCCGAGCAAATGACGGCGGTTGAAGAAGACGGCGACAAGTACCTGGTGGGGCCGCTCTGCGAAACCGCCGACAGCTGCTTGAACCAGCGCCTGATCGTTGCCGTGAGTTTCGACAAAAAGGACGCCTACGCCATGTTGGTGCAAGTGCCTGCCGGGTTGCCGGCCGACAAATCACCTACGCGACATGCCGACTACCGCTTCCTCGGCAAGCCGAATGAAGGCATGCAAAAGCTGCTGATGGAGCAGCTCAAGAAAGACCCGAATTGGTACTAGGTTCCGTCTGACGGGGCTTTTGTCCATAGAAAGGAGCCCGTTGCTTCTTTCTGTTTGCGCCGCTCGCCAAGAGGGGTGCATGACCAGGGGGCCGGGTTGTTCTGATCGGTGTGGATCGGCACGACCTACGGGTACAGGGAGTACCTGCGCAAGGGCCGGGTCAGGTGCAAAAGCTGCGACGCAAGTTCACAGGTCCCAGGGCTTGTTGAACTTGCGACGGGCTTGTGGCTCTGATGCGCACTTCATGCCGTACATAGCCCAAAATCCGTTTTGCGCCTTGGCTCAAGCATTTCTTAGTGTTTCTTCGCGACCACCTATCGAGAAAGTTTGCCGGTTACCAGGCAGGTTTTCTGACGTATGCGTAGGAATTTTCTAGGCTTTTACAGCGCCTCTCTAAATTTCCTGAAAACCGCTGAGCGGGCCTGAATTGGCCGGTTCACGGCATGCCTGCCTGCCGAAATGTCGTATTCCGACGCGCCGTCCAGACCCCGAATCTGCGAAAAAGCCATGCCGATTCGGCATAGGGTAGGCGTTTACGGCATTAGACGTTGGTCCGCTGCATCGGAATAGTTGCGCCTTTTTTCGCCTGCCAGTAAGCCATATCGGCCAAAAGGCGGTGACTTCTACGGGGGCCGATGCTCACACTTTTTCGCTTTCGAGCGTTCCAGCTGGCGCATCTGCCTGACTCCACTTGAAGTAAGGGTAATGACATGAAGAAGGCAAAGCTAAGCCTCGCCTGGCAGATCCTCATCGGTCTGGTTCTGGGGATTGCAATCGGTGCAGTGCTTAACCATTTCAGTGCCGAAAAGGCCTGGTGGATCAGCAACGTCTTGCAGCCCGCTGGCGATATCTTTATCCGCCTGATCAAGATGATCGTTATCCCCATCGTGATTTCCTCGCTGATCGTCGGCATTGCCGGGGTGGGCGACGCGAAAAAGCTTGGCCGGATCGGCGTGAAAACCATCCTTTACTTCGAGATCGTCACCACCATCGCCATCGTGGTCGGCCTGCTGCTGGCCAACCTGTTCCACCCGGGCGCCGGTATCGACATGAGCACCCTGGGCACCGTCGATATCTCCAAGTACACGGCCACCGCCGCCGAAGTGCAGCATGAGCATGCGTTCATCGAAACGATCCTCAACCTTATCCCTTCCAACATCTTTGCCGCCGTGGCCCGTGGCGAGATGCTGCCGATCATTTTCTTCTCGGTGCTGTTCGGCCTGGGCCTGTCGAGCCTCAAGCCAGAGCTGCGCGAGCCGCTGGTGACGTTGTTCCAGGGCGTGTCCGAGAGCATGTTCAAAGTCACCCACATGATCATGAAATACGCCCCCATCGGCGTGTTTGCGCTGATCGCGGTCACCGTCGCCAGCTTTGGCTTTGCCTCGCTGTTGCCGTTGGCCAAGCTGGTGATCCTGGTGTACGTGGCCATTTTGTTCTTCGCGTTTGTGGTGCTGGGCCTGATCGCCCGCCTGTTCGGCTTCTCGGTGATCAAGCTGATGCGCATCTTCAAGGATGAGCTGGTGCTGGCCTACTCCACCGCCAGTTCCGAAACCGTGCTGCCGCGTGTGATCGAGAAGATGGAAGCCTACGGTGCGCCCAAGGCGGTGTGCAGCTTCGTGGTGCCGACCGGCTACTCGTTCAACCTCGACGGCTCGACCCTGTACCAGAGCATCGCCGCGATTTTTATCGCCCAGCTCTATGGCATCGACCTGTCCATCGGCCAGCAATTGATGCTGGTGCTGACCCTGATGGTCACCTCCAAAGGCATCGCCGGTGTGCCGGGCGTGTCGTTTGTGGTGCTGCTGGCCACCTTGGGCAGCGTGGGCATTCCGCTCGAAGGCCTGGCGTTCATTGCCGGTGTCGACCGTGTGATGGACATGGCCCGCACCGCCCTCAACGTGATCGGCAACGCCCTGGCCGTGCTGGTCATCTCCCGCTGGGAAGGCATGTACGACGATGCCAAGGGTGAGCGCTACTGGAACTCGCTGCCGCACTGGCGCAGCAAGCAGGCTTTGCCGACCGGCCAGGCAAGCCGCGGCTGAGAGCTTGCGTGAACAGGACAAACCCCGGGTCATCCGGGGTTTGTCGTTTCTGCCAGCCCCGCTATCATTCGCCTCATCTTTCGGGGGACTCAACTGATGCTCAATGGCCTGTGGCTTGGCTTTTTTCTGGTGGCAATGGTGTCGGCCCTGGTGCAATGGCTGGTGGGCGGCAATGCCGGGATTTTTGCGGCGATGGTCGAGAGCATCTTTGCCATGGCCAAGCTGTCGGTGGAAGTGATGGTGCTGCTGTTCGGCACCCTGACCTTGTGGCTGGGCTTTTTGCGCATCGCTGAAAAAGCCGGGATCGTCGACTGGCTGGCCAAGGCCCTGGGCCCGCTGTTCAGCCGCCTGATGCCGGAAGTCCCGCCGGGCCATCCGGCCATCGGCCTGATCACCCTCAATTTTGCCGCCAACGGCCTGGGCCTGGACAACGCCGCCACGCCCATTGGCCTCAAGGCCATGAAGGCGCTGCAGGAACTCAACCCGCTGCCCACCACCGCCAGCAACGCGCAGATCCTGTTCCTGGTGCTCAACGCCTCCTCCCTCACCCTGCTGCCGGTGACCATCTTCATGTACCGCGCCCAGCAAGGCGCGGCCGACCCCACGCTGGTGTTTCTGCCGATTTTGCTGGCCACCAGCGCGTCCACCCTGGTGGGCCTGCTGTCGGTGGCGGTGATGCAGCGCCTGCGCCTGTGGGACCCGGTGGTGCTCGCCTACCTGCTGCCCGGCGCGCTGGTGCTGGGCGGGTTCATGGCATTGCTGGCCACGCTGTCGGCCACGGCGCTGGCCAGCCTGTCGTCGATCCTGGGCAACTTGACGCTGTTCGGGCTGATCATGCTGTTTCTGGTGGTGGGTGCGCTGCGCAAGGTCAAGGTGTACGAGGCGTTTGTCGATGGCGCCAAAGAGGGGTTCGACGTTGCCAAGAACCTGCTGCCCTACCTGGTGGCGATGCTGTGTGCGGTGGGCGTGCTGCGGGCGTCCGGCGCGCTGGATTTCGGCCTGGAAGGCATTCGCCACCTGGTGGCCTGGACCGGCCTGGACACGCGGTTCGTCGATGCGCTGCCCACCGCCATGGTCAAGCCATTCTCCGGTAGCGCCGCGCGCGCGTTGTTGATCGAAACCATGCAAAACCAGGGCGTGGACAGCTTCCCGGCGCTGGTGGCCGCGACGATCCAGGGCAGCACCGAAACCACGTTTTATGTGCTGGCTGTGTACTTTGGCTCGGTGGGCATTCAGCGGGCACGGCATGCGGTCGGGTGTGCGTTGCTGGCGGAACTGGCCGGGGTCGTGGCGGCGATTGCGGTCTGCTACTGGTTCTTTGGCTGAGGCTTAGACGGCCAGCGCAGGCACGCCACTCCCTTTTTGGCGGGCTGGCCTGCGATAAGGCCGTCAGCGTTCAGGCGCCGTATTGCCTTGCGCGACGGCCCACTGCACCACGCGTTTGCCCAGCGTATCTGCGGCCTGCCCGAACGCTGCGACCACCGCGGGCACTTGGCGGTCTGCCACTGCCTGCCTCACCTCAAACCGCTGGCTGGCGACAATCCGCTGGTCACTGGCGCGCACCAGGCGCGCGTCCAGGCGGATCACCACCTCAACGGCACTGGCGTGGTATTCGCTCTGAAACGCCTGCAATTGCCCGCCCAGCTCATAATCGGCCTGCACGTGAGTGTCGTCGGTGCTCAGCAGCGTCACCCGGCCATCGCGCTGGAACCCGTCCAGCAGGCGGTTGCGCAACAGCACCGGCGCCGGGTCGCTCCAGCGGGCGTTGGCGTAGTTGCTGATCACATCCCCTTGCGGCACCACGGCAATGCGCGGGCTGTCGAGAAATTCGCTGGCCTGGGGCTTGACCACCCGCAGCGACCAGCTCACCGGCGCCACGGGGCCCGCGGTTTGCGCCGACGGCAGGCGATACACGTCAAACGGGTCGGCCTTGGGCAAGATCGAGCAGGCGCTGAGCAACGCCAGGGCCAGGGGGGCGATCAGCGAGTAAGCGCGCTTCATGGGGTGAACTCCTTGCTCTTGTCACTGCCCAGCAGATACCCGCTGGGGTTGGCTTCGAGGCGGCGCGAAATGGCGCGCAGCGAGCCCAGGGTTTCGCGCAGTTCGCGCACGGCCGGGGCCAGTTCGTTGAAACCTTGTATGCCGCTGTTGAGCGAGTCTTTGTTGTCGCTCAACAAGGTGTTGATGGTGGCGGTGCTCTGCTCCAGCGAGCGCATGGCCTGCTCGGCGCTGCCGAACATCTGTTTGCCCTGATCGTTGAGCAGGCCGTTGGCGTTACGCATCAAGGCGCTGGTTTGCTCCAGGGTTGTGCTGGCCTGTTTGCTCACCTGCATCAGTTGCTGCATCACCACTTTGATGTCGCCGCGCTGGTCGGCCAGGGCGCCGGTGGTTTGTTGCAGGTTGTCCAGGGTGTTGCTCAGGCGGTCGACGTTTTCCCGCGAGAACATGTGGTTGGCGTTGTGCAGCAGTAGGTTGACGCTGGTCATCAGGTCATTGCTGTTGTTGAGCAACCGCGCGATGGGCGACGGCGAGGCGATGATCTGCGGCAGTTCGCCGCCCTTGCCCTTGAGCTCCGGGCTTTGTGGCGTACCGCCGCTGAGCTGGATGATCGAGGTGCCGGTGATGCCGGTCAGCGCCAGTTTGGCCTGGGTGTCTTCCTTGATCGGCGTCTGCCCGGCCAGGCGAATGCGCGCCAGCACGCGGCGCGGGTCCTTGGGGTCCAGGCGCAGGCTGGTCACATCGCCCACCTTGATCCCGCTGTACTGCACGGCGCTGCCTTGGGACAGGCCGCTGACCGCCTCGTTGAAGATCACCTCGTAATCCTGGAAGGCGCTGTCGATGCTGGACTTGGCCAGCCACAGGCCGAACAGCATGGCACCGGCCACCACGATCACGCTGAACAGGCCGATCATCACATGATGGGCTCGGGTTTCCATGTCATACCTCGTTGAGCGGTTGAGCGGCATCCAGCGCCGCCCGGCCCCGGGGGCCGTGGAAGTATTCGTGAATCCAGGCGTCGTCGGTTTGCGCGACGACATCGATGGCGTCCGCCACCAGCACTTTTTTCTGCGCCAGCACGGCCACGCGGTCGCTGATGGTGTAGAGCGTGTCCAGGTCGTGAGTGACCAGGAACACGCTCAGGCCCAGCGCGTCGCGCAGGGTCAGGATCAGTTGATCGAAGGCGGCGGCGCCGATCGGGTCGAGGCCGGCGGTGGGTTCGTCGAGAAACAGGATGTCCGGGTCCAGCGCCAGCGCCCGGGCCAGGGCGGCGCGTTTGATCATGCCGCCGGACAGCGAGGCCGGGTACTTGTCGGCGGCAGACATCGGCAACCCGGCCAGCGCCAGCTTCACCGCCGCCAGGTGCTCGGCGTCGGCGCGGTTCAGGCCGATGTGTTCGATCAGCGGCAGGGCGACGTTTTCGGTGACGGTCAACGAAGAAAACAGCGCGCCCTTCTGAAACAGCACGCCAAAGCGGCGTTCCACCTGCGAGCGCTCATGTTCCGGCAGGCCCGGCAGGTTTTTGCCGAACACACGCACCTGGCCTTCGCTGGGCTGGCGCAGGCCGATGATGCTGCGCAGCAGCACCGACTTGCCACTGCCCGAACCGCCCACCACCGCCAGGATCTCGCCCTTGTACACGTCCAGGTCGAGGTTCTCGTGCACGCTTTGCGCGCCAAAGCGGTTGCACAGCCCGCGCACTTCAATCACCGCCTCGGTGGGCGCCGGCCGCGTGCGGTTCACCAGCCCATCTCCATGAAAAACAGCGCGGCGACCGCATCCAGCACGATCACCACAAAGATCGATTGCACCACGCTTGAGGTGGTGTGCGCGCCCACCGACTCGGCGCTGCCGCTGACCTTGAAGCCCTCGAGGCAGCCGATGGCGGCGATCAGGAAGGCAAACACCGGCGCCTTCACCAGGCCCACCAGAAAGTGCTGCACGCCGATGTCCGAGTGCAGCAGCGATATAAACATCGCCGGTGAAATATCCAGTGCCACGGCGCACACCACGCCGCCGCCGATGATCCCGCAGAGCATCGCCAGAAACGTCAGCATCGGCAGCGCCACCAGCAGCGCGAGCACGCGGGGCAGCACCAGCAATTCCATCGGGTCCAGGCCCAGGGTGCGGATGGCGTCGATTTCTTCGTTGGCTTTCATCGAGCCGATTTGTGCGGTAAAGGCGCTGGCGGTGCGGCCGGCCATCAAGATGGCGGTGAGCAATACGGCAAATTCCCGTAGGAAAGAGAACGCCACCAGGTCCACGGTAAAGATGCTCGCGCCAAAGCTTGCCAGCACCGTGGCCCCCAGAAACGCCACCACGGCGCCCACCAGAAACGTCAGCAGGGCGACGATGGGCGCCGCGTCCAGGCCGGTCTGTTCGAGGTGCGCGACCATGGGGGTCAGGCGCCAGCGTTTAGGGCGCAGCAGGCCACGGGCGAAGGTTTCGAGGATCAGGCCGATAAAGCCCAGCAGTTGGGTCGAGTCTTGCCAGACCCGGTCCACCGCCCGGCCGATACGGGCCAGCACCTGCATGCCGGCGGCCTCTTCCGGGGCTTTGGCCGGGGCGCAAAAGTCATTCAGGGCGCGGTAAACGGTTTTGAGCAATGCGCGTTCGGCGCTGCCAAGGCTGCAGTCGCTGTGCTCGGCCGATTGCTCGATGCGGGCGGGGCCGAGCAACTCCACCAACAACGACGCGCCCGCCGTGTCGAGGGCGCCGAGGCCGTTGAGGTCGACCCGGGCCCCGGCGTCGTACTGGCCGTCGAGGGTGTGAGACAGGGTTTTCAGGCGGGCATAGTGGGCCAGCGTCCAGTCCCCCGTCACCCTCAATTGGGGCGGGGTGGTGGAGGTGTCCAGGTGGGCGGCGCCGGCCGTGGTCGTCCTGATCATAAGCTCCGAGCGTGTTGGGCTATTTTGGATCCGCAGATCCTACGTAATAGCACGATCCGTCCTACTTTGGCGCGTCCGGTGTGACACTGGCTTGATTCGGGTCGGTGACTTTAAAGCGCAAGACGCCAATCACCTGCCCGTCTTCGGTGACCACCCGTACCTGCCAGCGGCCTACCGCGTCGGCCGGGAAATTCTGCTTGTGGGTCCAGGCCCGGTAGCCTTCCTTGCGCCCGCCGTGGATGTCCAGGGGGATGCGGTCGACTTCCTTGCCGTTGAATTTCCACACATGGTAGATGCGCTCATCCAGCCCACGCGGCGCGTTAATGGCCGTGTAGGCGTACAGCCCGCCGCTGCGCAACTGGGCGGCGCTGACGTCCTTGAGGTCATCGCTGGGGGTGCGGTCTTGCAGTTGGGTGCTGATGGCCACTTCGGTCAGCCACAACGTGGCGGGCGGCACCCAGGTGCGTAAAAACCAGCCCGCCAGGCCGATGGTGGCTGTTACGCCCAGCAACATCGCCCAGCCTTTGACGCTGCGCAGCGGCAGGCTCACCGCCAGGCTTGGGATCGACAGCAGCATGGCCACGCCCAGCGCCAGTTTGTAACTTTGGGCGGTGGTCAGGTGCAAGATGATCGGCAGCGCCGTGAGCAGCGCGGCGAACAGGGTCAGGGTGTGCAGCGTGAGAAACAGCCAGCGCCGCGGGGCCAGCCATTTGTAGTACAGCGGGTCGGTGATGGACACCAGCGCCGCCGCGCCCAGCAGGCCGGTGAACACCGACTGGCCGCTGTTCCAGGTGGTGGTGACGAAAAAGAACGGCAGCACGAAAAACAGGCTTTCCTGGTGGATCATCTGCGTGGCGTAGCGCAGCAGCGGCTCGGGGATGTCACGCTTGAACACCTTGCTGAACAGCTGGGTAAAGCTGTTTTCCAGCATCAGCCACACCCAGCTCACCAGCATGATCACGGCGATCCAGCTGGCCATGCCCTGCTGGCGATCGACAAGGATGAAGCTGCCGGCCCCCGAGATAAAACCACCGAGTGCGATCACCCCCGGGTAGCGCTTCATCAGTTCGAGGATGCGCTGGATGTAGTGGGTCAGGATAGGCATCGGGCGGTTCACAGTCTGGGTAGGAAAAATCCGCGACAGGATAACGTTTTAGCCCTGTGGCTGTAGCCTCATTGCACAACTCGTTTGCGATAACGGCGTGCGCCGACCAGCGCAATCGCGATCAGCCCCAGCACGCCTGCGCCGATCCAACTGAGCGCGTCGTAGCTGAGCAGCGGTTTTTCGATGCGCCAGTAACCGGGCTGCTTGAGCAGCGCGCGCAAGGCCTGGTTGGCTTGCTCGAGGGTCACCGCCTTGATGCGCTTGGCCGGGTCGCCGAAGCGGCCCTTGGCGTAATCGCCCGACGCGCTCCAGTAATAGTCGGCCAGCGCGCTGTTGCCCTGCACCGCCCAGGCCTGGCGGGCGATGGCGGCCTGTTGCAGGCGGGCAAACACGGTGGGGTCCAGGCCGTCCTTGAGCAGGTGGGCTTGCAGGTCTTTGAGGACCTGTTCGGCTGTTGCCAGGTCGTCGCGTTCAAGGTCGGCGTTGAGGCTGATAAAACCGACACTGCCCAGCACTTCGCGTTCGCTCCAGGGGCCGTAGGACAAGGTGTGCTTGAGGCGCAGTTGGCGGTACAGCGCCCAGTCGAAATAGTCTTTGAGCAGGTCAAACGTTTCGTCGTACTGGTCGTCCAACACCGGCTCGGGAAACAGCCAGTGCAGCTTGGCGTTGTTGCCGACCCAGCCGTGTACCAGGTCGCGACGGGTGGCCGCGGCCTGCCGGGCCTCCGGCAGCGGGCGATGTTCGCTGGGTTCTACCGGTTCCAGGGCGCCGTAGGTGCGCTCCAGGTAGGCTGGCAATAGTTTGTCGAGGTCGCCGACCACAATCAGCGTCATGTTGTTGGGGGCGTACCAGTCTTTGCGCAGGGCCTGTAGTTGTGCGCGGGTCAGGTGGCCGACCTGAGCGCGTTCGGCGCATTGCAGGCCCAGTTCCACGGCCAGTTGGCGACCGGCGGTGTGGCCCAGGTCCTGGCGGTCGAGCAGTTGTTGCAGGTGCGAATAGTGGCCGCCGTCTTCACGCTCCACCACCTGCTTGGCGGCGGCGATGTTGGCGTCGGTCAGTTGGGTCTGGGTGAGGATCGCCAGCAACAGGTCGAGCACCTTGCGCTGGTTTTGCGCCGGGGCTTCGATGACAAAGGTGGTGTCGGCGTTGCCGGTGTAGGCGTTCCACTCGCCGCCCAGGGCTTGCATGCGGTCTTCCAGCTCGCCCTCGCCGCCGCCGTCCAGGCCGCTGAAAAACAAGTGCTCGAGCAGGTGCGGCAGTTCTTTGTCGGTGCAGTCGAAGTCGTCCAGGCCCACGCCCACCACCAGGCGGATGGCCACGTGCCCGCGCTCGGTGCCCGGCTTGAGCAGCACTTGCAGGCCGTTGGGCAAGGTGTAGCCCTCGACCTGCAAGCGATCAAAGGCAAAGGCATGAGCCGAGCCCATGAGCAGGCAGGCGAATAACAGGCGACGCATAACAAGCTTCCTGGCGAGGGAGGTCAGTGTTAACTGACTTCACGGGCCGTCTTACGTTCAGGGCGAATGGGTGATGTCGGCGATATCGTCAGCGGACAGCGCGCCGGTGTCGGACGTTTCCAACACTACATATGCACTGCTACAGAACAACGAATTCAGTCGTTTCATGTCGGCAATCAGTTCCAGGTGCAGGGAACTGGTTTCCAGGCTCTGCACGATCTTACGTTGCAGGCGGCTCACGTGGGCGTGGGCCAGGCGACGTTCCTGAGCGCGAAAGCGACGTTTCTCACGCAGCAGCTGCCGGGCGCTTTCCGGGTCGGCGCTCAGGAACACCGAAAGGCCCAGGCGCAGGTTGGCGATCAACTGGCTGTGCAGGCCAGTGAGTTCCTCAAGGCCAACGTCGGAGAACTGGCGGCGTTGGGCGGTTTTCTGCTGCTGCACCTTGCGCAGCATGCGTTCGATCAGGTCGCCGGCCAGCTTGAGGTTGATCGACAACTCGATGATTTCTGCCCAGCGCCGGCTGTCGTGCTCACTAAGGTCTTCGCGGGGCATTTGCGCCAAATACAGTTTGATCGCGCTGTTGAGCGCTTCGACATCATCGCTGAGGCTGCGCATTTGCTGAGTGATGGAGGTCTGGTTGCCGCGCAGCACCTCGAGCATGGCGGTGAGCATGTTGTCGATCAGGTCGCCCAGGCGCAGGGTTTCGCGGGCCGCGTTGGCCAGCGCAAGGCTTGGGGTTTCGAGGGCGGTGAGGTCCAGGTGACGGGGTTTGGCCTTGCCGTTGGTTTCCGGGCGCTCGGGCAACAGCCACTCGCACAGGCGGGCCATGGGGCCGATGGTGGGCAGCAGGACCAGGCAGCGGCTGACGTTATAGAGCAGGTGAAAACTGATGACCATGCCCTGCACGCTGTAGTCCAGGCCGTCCATCCAGCGGGCCAGCGGGTCCAGGAACGGAATCACCAGCAGCAGGCCGATCAGCTTGTACAACAAGCTGCCCAATGCCACCTGGCGACCGGCGGCGTTTTGCATGCTGGTGCTCAGAAACGCCAGCACGCCACTGCCGATGTTGGCGCCGATCACCAGGCCGATGGCCACGTGCAGGCCGATCACCCCGGCACCGGCCAGCGTGGCGGTGAGCAGAACGGCGGCCAGGCTGGAGTAGGAAATCATCGCGAACAGCGCGCCGACCAGGGCGTCGAGCAAGATATCGCCGGTGAGCGAGGCAAACAGCACTTTGACGCCCTGGGCATGGGTAATCGGCCCGGCGGCTTCGACAATCAATTGCAGCGCCAGAATGATCAGGCCCAGGCCGATGCCCACCCGGCCCATCTGCCCGGCGCGTGTCTGTTTACGCGACAGGAAGAAAATCACCCCCAGAAAAATCAGCAGCGGCGACAGCCAGGACAGGTCGAACGTGAGCACCCGCGCCATCAGCGCCGTCCCCACGTCGGCGCCCAGCATGGTGGCCAATGCAGGCGTGAGGCCCATCAGGCCCTGGCCCACGAACGAGGTGACCAGCATCGCCGTGGCGTTACTGCTCTGCACCATGGCGGTCACCAGAATACCGGCGATAAACGCCAGCCAGCGCTTGGCCATGTTCTGGCCGATCACGTGGCGCAAGTTGGAACCGTAAACCCGCAGGATGCCGGTACGGACGATATGCGTGCCCCAAATCAGCAGGGTCACGGCGGAAAGCAGATTGAGCAAGGTCAGCATGCTCGGCCCCCCGTGTGGGTGTGCCCCGATCGGGGCGAAGGAAAAGTTACCGCGTGCCGCTCTACGTCTTGTACTTAAGCTGTAGTTGGCGAATGGGCGGTGCGCCAGCATCGCATAGCTAAAGTCACGATTGAAACAAAACTGTCATGAAATCAGCTTTTTGCAGATGAAAAAAAGGGGCTCAATGAGCCCCTTGTTCTGCCGCGGGTTCAGGTTACTGACCCGGAATGTCCTTGCGCAGTTTCACCGGGTCCTGCTGTTTTTTCTTTTTGGCGATGGCGGTGCGCATCTTGATGTTCACCGCTTCCACTGCCAGCGAGAACGCCATGGCGAAGTAGACGTAGCCTTTTGGTACATGCACGTCGAACGCTTCGGCGATCAGCACGGTGCCCACCACCAGCAGGAACGACAGCGCCAGCATCTTGAGCGACGGGTGCTTGTCGATGAACTCGCTGATGGTGCCCGAGGCCAGCATCATCACCAGCACGGCCACGATGATCGCCGCCACCATGACCGGCACATGGGACACCATGCCGACGGCCGTGATGACCGAGTCCAGCGAAAACACGATGTCGATGATCGCGATCTGAATGATGGTGTAGATGAACTTGCCGCCGCCGCCTTTGGGCGCGTCCTGGGTTTCGTCTTCGCCTTCCAGCGCGTGGTACATCTCCTGGGAGCTTTTCCACAGCAGGAACAGGCCGCCGAAGAACAGGATCAGGTCGCGCCCGGAAATGCCCTGCCCCAGCACCACGAACAGGTCGGCGGTGAGTTGCATGACCCAGGTGATGGACAACAGCAGCAGGATCCGCGTGACCATGGCCAGCGCCAGGCCGAAGATCCGGGTGCGCGCCTGCATGTGCTTGGGCATGCGGCTGACCAGGATCGAAATCATGATGATGTTATCGATGCCCAGGACGATCTCGAGGGCCGTCAGGGTGAAGAAGGCAATCCAGATTTCCGGATTGGTCAGCCATTCCATGTGTATTCCTTTGAGCAAGTGTTGGACCGCGCCCGCTTGAGCGCGGCGCGGTGGGTTGTCACGGTTATAGAGTGCTGAACAGCGGGAAAATCCCCATCAGCAAAGCGGCGAACATTATGCACAGGCACACCAGCACTGCCCACTTGAGGGTAAAGCGCTGGTGATCGCCAAATTCGATACCCGCCAGGGCCACCAGCAAGTAGGTCGAAGGAACCAGCGGGCTCAACAGGTGCACGGGTTGGCCAACGATAGACGCACGGGCCATTTCCACGGCGGTGATGCCGTAGTGGCTGGCGGCTTCGGCCAGTACCGGCAACACACCGTAGTAGAACGCATCGTTGGACATGAAAAAGGTGAACGGCATGCTCACCAGCGCGGTGATCACCGCCAGGTAAGGGCCCAGCGCGTCGGGGATCACGGCCAGCAAGCTCTTGGACATGGCGTCGACCATGCCGGTGCCCGACAGAATGCCGGTGAAAATACCGGCGGCGAAGATCAGCCCGGTCACGGCCAGCACGCTGCCCGCGTGGGCGGCGATGCGGTCTTTCTGCTGTTGCAGGCACGGGTAGTTGACGATCATCGCGATACTGAAGGCCACCATGAACAGCACCGGCAGCGGCAACAGGCCAGCGATCAGGGTGCACATCAGGGCGAAGGTCAGGGCGCCGTTGAACCAGATCAGCTTGGGGCGGCGGGCGTCGGGGTATTGGGAGACGCTGATTTCGCTGTGGTCGATCTCGTCACCCTGCAGGTGCAGCTCGCCCAGTCGGGCCCGCTCACGCTTGCCATACAGGTAGGCGATCACCAGGATCGCGATGACGCCTGCGGCCATGGCCGGGATCATCGGCACGAAAATGTCCGAAGGGTCCACGTGCAGGGCGCTGGCGGCGCGGGCGGTCGGGCCGCCCCAGGGGGTCATGTTCATCACGCCACCGGCGAGGATGATCAGCCCGGCCATGATCCGCGGGCTCATGCCGATGCGCGTGTACAGCGGCAACATGGCGGCCACGCAGATCATGTACGTGGTGGCGCCGTCACCGTCCAGCGACACCACCAGGGCCAGCACGGCGGTGCCCACCGAGACTTTGAGCGGGTCGCCCTTGACCATCTTGAGGATCTTGCGCACGGCCGGGTCGAACAGGCCGGAGTCGATCATCAGGGCAAAATAGAGGATGGCGAACATCAGCATCACGCCGGTGGGCGCAAGCTTGGTGATGCCTTCGAGCATCATCGGGCCGATCTTTGGCGCGAAGCCACCGAACAGCGCGAACAGAATAGGCACGATGATCAGCGCGATCAGCGCGGACAGGCGCTTGGTCATGATCAAAAACATGAACGTGATGACCATGGCAAAGCCAAGGAAAGTCAGCATGGGAATACTCCAGGCGTAGCGCGGCTAGTAGGGAATGGCGACCGGGGGCGGTCAGCGCAGAACGAACGGCACGGGGCGTACGGGCGGAGTCGGGGCGAACAGGGCGGTAGGAGCGGACATCGGGGATCACCATTGTTGTTGTTAGCTGCCGGTCTGTTGCCGACAGTGGGGGGCGATCCTAGACCCGCAAGCTTTCAGCCAGCTTTCGCGGTATCAACAGATGACGGGAGGTGTGTGGGGGGCGCGATTCAGGGCAGTTGCAGGCCGCCGGCCGCTTTGTGCAGGGTGCGCAGGTGTTCGCCCAACTGCTTGAGGTTGGTTTCGCTGGCGGCGATTTCGGCGGCGCGGGACGGCTCCAGCAGCGCCCTCACCTCTTTGTCCAGGTCGCCCGTGAGGGTTTGCAGCTGTTTCTGGCGCTGGTCGCTTTCTGATTGTAGGCGCGCCCATTCGGCCGGTTGCGGCAGGCCGTAGCCGCTGGAGCCCAAGAGCTCTGCGGGGCGGCTGAGAAAGCCGCTGTTGGCGAGGATCTGCTGCAAGGTGGCGTTGGCTTTTTCCATGCCGCCGTTCTTCAGCTCGCGGGCGTTGAGGTAGCGCTGCTTGACCTCGTCCTGGGCCAGCATCAGTTGGCGGCGAAAGCTGGCCTGTTCCAGCAGCAGCAAGGCGGCGCTGGTGCGCAGGTCGGCCTTGGCGAACCAGGGCCTGCGCTGTTCGGCGCTCAGGGCCAGCCAGTCTTCGACCTGGGTCTGCGGGATGGGCAGGTGCTTTTTGAGGACCTCGAACATCGCCTGGTAGCGCTCGCGGAACGAGTCGAAGTGATAACCCAGGCGCAGCGCCCGCTGGGGGTCGTCCAGCACGCTGGTATCGGCCAGGCCCCGGGCGGCGAGCACTTGCAGCAGGCCGTTGGGGGTGATGTTGTCCAGCCCGGTCAGGTTGGGGTTGGCGCTGCCGCTGCGCAGCAGTTTGAGGCTCTCGACCGCACAGTTGTTGGAGATGAAAAAGTAGTTGCCGTCGTAGCTCCAGTGCATCTCGGCGGCGTGTTCGACGGTGTCGTTGATCTCTTGACGCGTGAGCTTAAGCGGCACCGAGGCCAGGCCGCGCAGTTCGGTCTTGGTGTATTCGTCGATCACCTGCGCCAGCGGCAGCACAAACAGCCGGGACGGGTATTTGCCGACCAGGCCGTCCCAGCTCGACAGCTGCACGTCCCCCACAAAGGCGCGGTAGGACAACACCAGGTGCTGGTCCAGGTCCAGGCGGCAGTCCGGCCCGCGTGGGCGGCCCGGGGCGCAGATCACCAGGCGCAACATGCTGTGGCCCCAACGGCTCACCAGGTTCTGGTTGGCTTCGGCCAGCAGGTAGTCGATCTCGTAGACGCGTTCGGGGTCGACCTGGCCCAGCGGGGTTTTGGCAAAGTCGTTACCGGCATTGAGGAAGGCGTAGGTCTTGGCGCATTCGTCCTTGGCCGGGGGCGCCCAGCCGAAGTGTTCCTGGTAATAGCGGTACAGCGCGGGGCGGCGGCAGGCGTAGCTGGGGTCGAGCAGGAAATACTCCATGTTGACCGCCACGAACTCCAGCGGGCTGGTGGTTTCGTACAGGTCGGGGCTGCGGGCGACCTGGTGGTTGTTCTGTTCCCGTTCGCCGCGTCGGCCAACGTATTGCGGCCAACCGGCCAGGTCCAGCAGGCGCGGGTCATCGCTCAGGGTGAAGCGGCGGTCGTTCTGGCCCCGGCATTGGTCGGGCAGGCCGATCAGGCCGGTGATGTTGTTCTGGCGGCTGCAACGCTGGATCAGCGTGCGGTCGGCGCTGGACCACAGGCGCGCGCGGTCGTAGAGGTGGGTCAGCTCGTGCAACACCGTGGCGAGCAATTCGCGGCGCACAGTGCCGTGGGGGCGATTGGTTTTTTGCGTGGCGGCGCTGCCGTCGGTGAGGCTGGCGAGCAGGTTGCGGTTCAGGTCCAGCTCCGACACCAGGGACGCCTGGCCGTAGGCGTTGGCGGGCATCTTGTCGGTCCATTTGACCTCGACGCGCCGGTCCAGTTGCTCAATGAAGCGCGGCGGCAAGGCCTGCATGGCTTCATCGAGCAAGGCCTGGCTGGCCTGTTGTTCGGCCGGGCTCAAGCCTTGGGTGTCGAGCCGCAAGTGCAAGGCCGCCTGGGCTGCGCTGCCAAACAGCAGCACAGTGGCGGCGAACAGCCAGGCCGCGAAGTGCCTCACAGTGCGAGGATGGCTTCGGCGAGGACCTGGTCGCTGGCGTCGCGGGCTTGCGGTACGCGGGTGCGCAGGGTGTTGAAGGCCGCTTCCAGCTGAGCACCGCGAATGGTGCCGTCGCTGGCGACGAAACTGGCGGCGTCGTCGTGGGCTTCGCGCACCACTTTGGAGTCGCGAATGGAGGTGGTGGTGTCCGAGGTGAAATCAACGGTACGGCCAAAGGCGCGCACGATGATGTTACTGGTGGCTACCAGGGTGTGCGCCTGGGCGACATCGGCCAGCAACAGCAGGCCAAGGGCGGCAGCGATCAGTGGGCTACGCATGGAATGACTCCGAAATACAAAAGTGGCTATTGGACGAGAATTGCCTGTGCCAGTTCAAGGCCGCCGACATTAAGTTTTGGCCATCCAGGCGCAAGGCACGTCCCGTCCGGGCACCGGCATCAGATCGCCAGAATGGCCTGGGCCAGTTGCGCGTCGGTGGCGCCTGCCAGTTGGGGCGCTTGCTGACGGATCTGCGCCAGGGCGCTTTCCAGTTTCACGCCACGGATGGCGCCTTCGCTGGCCACAAAGCTGGCGGCGTCGTCACGGGCGGCGCGCACGACTTTGTTGTTACGCAGGGAGGACGTGGCATCGGAGGTGGCATCGGACGTGGCCTTGAGTGCGCCGACGAGTGCATCGGTGGTCACCAGCAGGCTGGACGCGTGGGCAGTGGAAGCCAGGGCCAGCAGCGCAGCGGCGCTCAGCAGACGAAGACGAGACATGGGGTGACTCCTGTAAGGGGACAAAAAGTGGCACAGCGCCGCCACTGTTGAGGGCAGCATTGGGGGTCAGACGCCCGTTCTACAGCCTTCGCCAAGTGGTGGGCGGATATTAAGCTGCCGTTTATCCGGCGCAAAGCGGTCCCCGCTAAAAGGGCGGGCCTAGACGGTTCAATTCAAACTGTACTTGTGTGTTTTTAATGTTTTTAAAACTGTATCTATCGCGCCAAACGACCGAAAATACCGTGCCCCAAAACAACAAAACCCGCCGCCGGTTACCCGGGGCGGGTTTTGCTACAACAATTCTTGAGGCTGGCGGTTAACCCGTAGGTCAGGGCCAGCGGGCGCTCGTTAGCGCCAGAACGGCTTGCTCAGCTCTTCGTAGCGTTGAGCTTCGCTGATACCGGCGTCAGCCAGCAGGCGAGCATCCAGACGAGCCAACTGGTGGCGGCTGGAGATGCGGCGCTGCCACAACATCAGGTTGGCGAGAACGCGCAAAGGCATGGAAGCCTGGGTGTTTACAGCTTTTTCTTCAAAGAACAGATCGGAACTGAGTGTACGTTCCATGATGACATCCTTCCGCTTGTGGCGGGATTAGGTAGTGGTTTAACTGATGCCAATGATCCTCTTCCGGCGCAAGACTCTCTAGATACAGTTCACCTGTATTGTGCGAGGCCAGTTAACTGTTTATAGGCGCTGTGCTGGTCGTATTTGGGGCAACTGTACCTGTCTGCGCTAAAACAGTGCGAAATAGGTCTTTTCTGAAAGGGGCGTGGGAATTTTCGGTAGGAAATGACCAGTACAGCAGTACAGTTTTTCAGGAAAGGGCGCGCACACCCCCAGGCTGATGCAACTGTGTTGGCATCAGCCCGGATCTGCACCCTTTAGGCCTTGAGCATATGCCCGGTTTCTTCCAGGTTAATGTGCCAACTCAGGGCTTCGCGCAGGATGTGCGGGGTATGGCCGCCCAGCGCGCAGGCCTCGGTGAAGTAACTGTCGAGCGCCGCGCGGTACGCCGGGTGCACGCAGTTGTCGATGATCACCCGGGCCCGCTCGCGAGGGGCCAGGCCACGCAGGTCGGCCAGGCCGATTTCGGTCACGAGGATGTCCACGTCATGCTCGGTGTGGTCCACATGGCTGACCATCGGCACCACGCTGGAAATGGCGCCCCCCTTGGCAATCGACTTGGTCACAAAGATCGCCAGGTGCGCGTTGCGCGCAAAGTCCCCGGAGCCGCCAATCCCGTTCATCATCCGCGTGCCGCACACGTGGGTGGAGTTGACGTTGCCGTAGAGGTCGAACTCCAGCGCCGTGTTGATGCCGATGATGCCCAGGCGCCGCACCACTTCGGGGTGGTTGGAAATTTCCTGCGGGCGCAGCACCAGTTTCTCTTTATAGCGTTCCAGGTTGCCGAACACGTCGGCGTTGCGCCGTTCGGACAGGGTGATCGAACTGCCCGAGGCAAAGCTCAGCTTGCCTGCGTCGATCAGGTCGAAGGTCGAGTCCTGCAACACTTCGGAATACATGGTCAGGTCTTCAAAGGGCGACTCGATCAGGCCGCACATCACCGCGTTGGCAATGTTGCCGATGCCCGCTTGCAACGGGCCCAGCTTGTTGGTCATGCGCCCGGCCTGCACTTCTTCTTTAAGGAAGCCGATCAGGTGGTTGGCGATCGCCTGGGTGTCGGCGTCGGGCGGGGTGACGGTGGAGGCCGAGTCTGGCTGTTGGGTGATGACGATGCCGACGATTTTTTCGGGCGGGATCGGGATGGCGGTGCTGCCGATGCGGTCGTCCACCTTGACCAACGGGATCGGCGTGCGGGTGGGCCGGTAGGTCGGGATATAAATGTCGTGCAGCCCTTCCAGGTTCGGGTTGTGCGCCAGGTTGATCTCGACGATCACCTGCTTGGCAAAAATCGCGAAACTGGCGGAGTTGCCCACCGACGTAGTCGGCACGATATGGCCCTGCTCGGTGATCGCCACGGCTTCGATGACCGCGATGTCCGGCAGCTTGAGCTGGTTGTTGCGCAACTGCTCGACGGTTTCCGACAAGTGCTGGTCGATAAACATCACCTGGCCCGCGTTGATCGCCTTGCGCAGTGTGCTGTCCACCTGGAACGGCATGCGCCGCGACAACACGCCCGCCTCGGTCAATTGCTTGTCCAGGTCGTTGCCCAGGCTGGCGCCGGTCATCAGGGTGATTTTGAGCGGCGACAGCTTGGCGCGTTCGGCCAGGGCATGGGGCACGGCCTTGGCTTCACCGGCGCGGGTGAAGCCGCTCATGCCGACGGTCATGCCGTCCTGGATCAGTGCGGCAGCGTCAGCCGCGCTCATGACCTTGTTCAACAGCGAAGGCAAGCGGATACGATCACGGTACATGGAAGGTTTTCTCGGGCTACGGAAGCAAGGTGCGCAGTTTAGTGATTTCAAAAAATTTCGACCCGCTACCATGGTCGAATGTCAGGCCGCGATTTAGAGCCTTTGGTCGGTTTTCATGCGCGCATAAAAAACCCCAGCCTACGGGAGGCTGGGGTGTGGGGTATTGCGCTGGCGCAGTATTCAGTCGACAGCCTTGACCATGTCCTCGATGACTTTCTTGGCATCGCCAAAGACCATCATGGTCTTGTCCAGGTAGAACAATTCGTTGTCCAGGCCCGCATAGCCGCTGGCCATCGAGCGCTTGTTGACGATGATGGTCTTGGCCTTGAACGCTTCCAGGATCGGCATGCCGGCAATCGGCGATTTGGGGTCGTTCTTGGCCGCCGGGTTGACCACGTCGTTGGCGCCAAGCACCAGCACCACATCGGCTTGTCCGAATTCAGAGTTGATGTCTTCCATTTCAAACACCTGGTCGTAGGGCACTTCTGCTTCGGCCAGCAGAACGTTCATATGACCGGGCATGCGGCCCGCCACCGGGTGGATCGCATATTTCACAGTGACGCCATGGTGGGTCAGCTTCTCGGTCAGTTCCTTGAGCGCGTGCTGCGCTCGCGCCACCGCCAGGCCGTAGCCCGGCACGATGATCACGGTGTCGGCATTGGTCAGCAGAAACGTGGCGTCGTCGGCCGAGCCGGACTTCACCGGCCGCGCTTCCCTGGTGCCGGCTGCGGCGCCTGCGTCCGCCGAATTGCCGAACCCGCCGAGCAGCACATTAAAGAAGGAACGGTTCATGGCCTTGCACATGATGTACGACAGGATCGCGCCGCTGGAGCCCACCAGGGAACCGGCGATGATCAGCATCGAGTTGTTCAGCGAAAACCCAATGCCCGCCGCCGCCCAGCCCGAATAGCTGTTGAGCATCGACACCACCACCGGCATGTCGGCGCCGCCGATCGGGATGATGATCAGCACGCCCAGCACAAAGGCCAGGGCCAGCATCAAGGCGAACGCACCCAGGTGGCCGGTGAACATGAAGGTCAGGCCCAGGGCCAGGGTGGCCAGGCCCAACACCAGGTTGAGGGTGTGTTGCCCGCCAAACTGTACCGGTGCGCCCTGAAACAGGCGGAATTTGTACTTGCCCGACAGCTTGCCAAAGGCAATCACCGACCCCGAGAAGGTAATGGCACCAATCGCCGCGCCCAGGAACAACTCCAGGCGGTTACCCACGGGAATCGAATCCCCCAGTTGCTTGACGATGCCCAGGGACTGCGGCTCGACCACCGCGGCAATCGCAATAAACACCGCCGCCAGGCCGATCATGCTGTGCATGAACGCCACCAGCTCCGGCATTTTGGTCATCTCGACACGCTTGGCCATGAGCGAGCCCGCCGTGCCGCCGATCAGCAGGCCCACGATCACGTAGCCAATGCCCGCCGTGGCCAGCTCGGCGCCCAGCTTGTAGATAAGGCCTACGGTGGTCAGCACCGCCAGCGCCATGCCCAGTATGCCGAACAGGTTGCCGCGCCGGGAGGTGGTGGGGTGCGACAGGCCTTTAAGGGCCTGGATGAAGCAGATCGACGCGATCAAATAGAGCGTCGTGACCAGATTCATACTCATTATTGCTGCACCTCTTCTTTAACCTTGGGCGCTTTCTTCTTGAACATCTCAAGCATCCTACGCGTTACCAGGAAACCGCCGAACACATTCACCGCCGCCAGCGCGACAGCCAGGGTGCCCATGGTCTTGCCCAGCGGCGTCACCGTGAGGGCGGCGGCGAGCATGGCGCCCACGATCACGATGGCCGAAATGGCGTTGGTCACCGCCATCAACGGCGTGTGCAGTGCGGGTGTGACGTTCCAGACCACGTGGTAACCGACATAAATCGCCAGCACAAAGATGATCAGGTTGTAGATACCGGGGGAGATAAGCTCTTCCATCGTCTGAATCCCTGCTTAGGCGTTTTTGCGGATGACCTGGCCGTCGCGGCACATCAGGCACGCGGCGACGATGTCGTCTTCGAGGTTGATTTCAAACCGGCCTTCCTGGGTGAACACCAGCTTGAGGAAGTCCAGCAGGTTGCGCGCGTACAGCGCCGACGCATCGGCCGCCACGGCGCCCGCCAGGTTAGTGGGGCCGCAAAGGGTCACGCCGTGGGCGACCACTACCTGGTCGGCCACGGTCAGCGGGCAGTTGCCGCCTTGCGCGGCGGCGAGGTCGATCACCACCGAGCCTGGCTTCATTTGCGCCACGGTGTCGGCGCTGAGCAAGGTGGGCGCCTTGCGACCGGGGATCAGTGCGGTGGTGATGACGATGTCCGCCTGCTTGGCGCGCTCGTGTACGGCCAGGGCCTGGCGCTGCATCCAGCTGGTGGGCATCGGGCGCGCATAACCGCCGACGCCCACCGCGCATTCGCGCTCTTCATCGGTTTCAAACGGCACGTCGACGAACTTGGCGCCGAGGGATTCGATCTGCTCCTTTACTGCCGGGCGCACGTCGGACGCTTCGATAACGGCCCCCAGACGTTTCGCCGTGGCAATCGCCTGCAGCCCGGCCACGCCGGCACCTAGGATCAGCACGCGGGCGGCTTTCACCGTGCCTGCGGCGGTCATCAGCATGGGCATGAAACGCGGGTAATGCTGCGCGGCCAGCAACACGGCCTTGTAGCCCGCGATGTTGGCCTGGGACGACAGCACATCCAGGCTCTGCGCGCGGGAGGTGCGGGGCGCGGCCTCCAGGGCGAAGGCGGTGATGCCGCGTTCGGCGAGCTTGGCGATGGTTTCGTTGCTGAACGGATTGAGCATGCCCACCAGCACGGTGCCGCTGTTGATCAGCGTCAGTTCGCTGTCGTTGGGGGCGACCACCTTCAGGATCAGCTCGGCGCCAAAGGCCTCGGCGGCGCTGCCCAAGGCTGCGCCGGCCGCTTCATAGGCGCTGTCGACGATACTGGCAGTGAGGCCGGCGCCGCGTTGCACAGTGACCTTGTGGCCCTGGCCGATCAGCTTCTTGATGGTTTCCGGGGTGGCGGCCACCCGGGTTTCGCCGGTCTGGGTTTCTAGAGGGACACCAATGTGCACGTCAAATCTCCTGCGCGATCTTTTTGCTGTTTTTGTAAAAAAGCCAGGGCGCCATGGGGGCACATCTGGTCGGCCGATCAGCACGGTCCCGCTTAAATACAGCGGGGCGCGGCATTTTGCAGGCGAACTTTGCGGCCTTTCAAGAGATTATGACGTGTGACGAAAAATTAACTACAAGTCACCCTGTGACCTATTGCCGCAATAAATGGTTATAAGTCGTTTAAATACAGGTGATTACAGGGTTTTTGCGGGTTAATAAGTTTTTTATCGGGGTGATGATGAACGGTGCTTAGCGGCGGCTGTTTTTTGCCTGTAAGCCTTACATTACGTGGGTTTAAAGCCATTTTCAGGGCGATTGATACGGTCTTCTAGAATGCGACATATATATACATATGTAGGAATTATTTTACTGACTACAAAGTCAGCTAGCGCGCCAATCCCTTTATTTATAAGGGTTGTAGCGGTTCGACTGCTCGGTCAGCCAGTCCCTGAAGGCCCTGAGCGAGGCGGTTTCGACTTTTCGCTCGGGAATCATCAGGTAATACGCCTTGGCGCTCTCCAGCGCCTGGGGGCTGGCAATCACCAGATGCTGCTCGTTCAGCTCGCGTTGAATCAGGAACGGCGGGATCAGCGCGATGCCCATGTCATGCATGGCCGCCTGGGACAACATCGAGAATAGCTCGTAGCGCGGGCCTGTCATGTCGCGGGACACATTCAGTTGCTGTGCGTTGAACCACTGGCGCCAGGCATAAGGCCGTGTGGTTTGTTGCAGCAGGGGCAACTCGGCAATCTCCTGGGGGGTGAAATGCGTGCGCCCTTCCAGCAGTCGCGGGCTGCACACCGGATGTGGGTTTTCTCCCATCAGCTTGTGGGATTGGGTGCCGGGCCAGTCGGCGTCGCCAAAGTAAATGGCAGCGTCGAACTCGGTGTCGGCAAACAGGAACGGACGTGTGCGGTTGGTGAGGTTGACCGTGACTTCGGGGTGCTGCAGTTGGAAGTCCTTCAGGCGCGGGATGAGCCATTGGGTGCCAAAGGTCGGGACCACGGCCAGCTCGATGACATTGGTGCCCTGCTGGCCCATCACCGACAACGTGTCGCGCTCCACCGCGTCCAACTGCGCCGCCACCCGGCGGCTGTAGGACAGGCCTGCCTCCGTCAGCTTGACCCCGCGCTTGGAGCGTCGAAACAGCTCGACACTCAAATAATCCTCAAGGCCTGCAATCTGTCGGCAAATGGCGCTTTGTGTGATGGAAAGCTCCTGCGCGGCCTTGGTAAAGCTTTCGTGGCGTGCGGCGGCTTCAAAGCTGACCAGGGCGGTGGTGCTGGGGATCTTTCGGCGCATGTACCATAACCTCACTAATTAATGAATTTTTCCCGGTAATTTTAATTTTCGAAGTGACAAATTAGCACAGGCTTATGCGCAAACCTCGTTTGCCCTCCTCGCTTGCCCGGCCTAGGCTCCTCCCACGACTTTTGGTTTTCATCGCGAGGAGTTCCCCATGGGCGGCAAGGCAAGCTTCAACTGGATCGATCCACTGCTGCTGGATCAACAGCTCACCGAAGAAGAACGCATGGTGCGCGACAGTGCCCAGCAGTTCGCCCAGGACAAGCTGGCGCCACGGGTGCTGGAAGCCTTTCGTCATGAAAAGACCGACCCTGCGATCTTCCGGGAAATGGGTGACACCGGCTTGCTCGGCGCGATGATCCCCGAGCAGTACGGCGGCAGCGGCCTGAACTACGTCAGCTATGGTCTGATTGCGCGGGAAGTGGAGCGTGTCGACTCTGGCTACCGGTCGATGATGAGTGTGCAATCGTCACTGGTCATGGTGCCCATCAACGAATTTGGCACCGAAGCGCAAAAACAGAAGTACCTGCCTAAGTTGGCGTCGGGCGAATGGATTGGTTGCTTTGGTCTGACCGAGCCTAATCACGGTTCCGACCCGGGTGCGATGATTACGCGTGCACGCAAAGTGGAAGGCGGCTACAGCCTCACGGGCAGCAAAATGTGGATCACCAACAGCCCGATCGCCGATGTGTTCGTGGTGTGGGGCAAGGATGATGCCGGCGACATTCGCGGCTTTGTGCTGGAAAAGGGCTGGAAAGGCCTGAGTGCCCCGGCGATTCACGGCAAGGTGGGCCTGCGGGCGTCCATCACCGGGGAGATCGTCATGGACAATGTGTTTGTGCCTGAAGAGAACATTTTCCCGGATGTGCGTGGCTTGAAGGGGCCGTTCACCTGCCTCAACTCGGCGCGCTACGGGATTTCCTGGGGGGTGCTGGGGGCGGCTGAGTTCTGCTGGCACACCGCGCGCCAGTACACCCTGGACCGCCAGCAATTCGGGCGCCCGTTGGCGGCGACACAATTGGTCCAGAAAAAACTGGCCGACATGCAGACCGAAATCACGCTGGCCCTGCAAGGGTGCCTGCGGTTGGGCCGTATGAAGGATGAGGGGACGGCGGCCGTGGAGATCACGTCCATCATGAAGCGCAACTCTTGCGGCAAGTCCCTGGACATCGCGCGCATGGCGCGGGACATGCTGGGCGGCAATGGCATATCCGACGAATTCGGGGTGGCGCGTCACCTGGTCAACCTGGAAGTGGTGAACACGTATGAGGGCACCCACGACGTGCATGCGTTGATTCTGGGGCGTGCGCAAACCGGTCTTCAGGCGTTCTATTAATAGGAGAGCGGCGATGGGCGCTTTATCGCACCTGCGGGTACTGGACTTGTCGCGCGTGTTGGCGGGCCCCTGGGCCGGGCAGATCCTGGCGGACCTTGGGGCCGAGGTGATCAAGGTCGAGCGGCCGGGCAATGGAGACGATACGCGGGCCTGGGGGCCACCCTTCCTTAAGGATGCCGAGGGGCAGAACACCAGTGAGGCGGCGTATTACCTGGCGGCCAACCGTAACAAGGAGTCGGTGACCATCGATTTCACGCGGCCCGAGGGGCAGAAGCTGGTGCGCGAGCTGGCGGCGAAATCAGACATTTTGATCGAGAACTTCAAGGTGGGCGGCCTGGCGGCTTATGGGCTGGACTATGAGTCGCTCAAGGTCATCAACCCGGAGCTGATCTACTGCTCGATCACGGGGTTTGGCCAGACCGGGCCTTATGCTGCGCGGGCAGGTTATGACTTCATGATTCAGGGTTTGGGCGGGCTGATGAGCCTGACCGGGCGCCCGGAGGGTGAAGACGGTGCGGGGCCGGTGAAGGTCGGGGTGGCGCTGACCGACATTCTGACCGGGCTTTATTCGACAGTTGCCATCCTGGCGGCCATGGCTCACCGCGATCATGACGGCGGCGGGCAACATATCGATATGGCGCTGCTGGACGTGCAGGTCGCGTGCCTGGCTAACCAGGCAATGAATTACCTGACGACGGGCGAACCGGCCAAGCGGCTGGGGAATGCGCACCCTAATATTGTGCCGTATCAGGATTTTCCTACGGCGGACGGTGATTTCATCCTGACCGTGGGTAACGACAGCCAGTTTCGAAAGTTTGCCGAGGTAGCCGGGCAGCCGCAGTGGGCGGATGACCCGCGCTTTGCCACTAATAAGCAGCGGGTCACTCATCGGGCACAGCTGATTCCATTGATCCGTCAGGCCACGGTCTTCAAGACGACAGCCGAATGGGTGGCGCAGCTTGAGCAGGTGGGGGTGCCGTGTGGGCCGATCAACGACTTGGCGCAGGTGTTCGCCGACCCGCAGGTGAAGGCGCGCGGCCTGGCGCTGGAGCTGCCGCACGCGCTGGCCGGGACGGTGCCTCAGGTGGCCAGCCCTATGCGCTTGTCCAAGACGCCGGTTGAATACCGCAGTGCACCGCCGCTATTAGGTGAGCACACGGCCCAGGTGCTTCAGCATGTGTTGGGGTTGGCGCCGGTGAATGTGGCGGCGTTGAGGGAGGCGGGGGTGATTTGAGTGCCTGTTAATAGAGAAGCGGGGCCATTTTTAAGTAATTGATAGAAAAGCGAAATAAAGGGTTGACGGCGAATTATATCTGTCTATAATTCGCCCCACTTCCGGC
>NZ_JBSVWN010000022.1:0-83730 GCF_054071325.1 Pseudomonas sp. SDO5215_S409
CGAGGCACTTGAAGCCGTAGTCAATAAGTAAATTATTTCGAAAACAGTACACTAGAAGAAGTCCAAAACGAAAAAGGCCTACCGTGAGGTGAGCCTAAGTCGTTGTTCTATAAGGTGCGGCACCAGGAGTCGAATCTGAAATAAAATTCTTTATAATCAATACGTTATTGAAGTTTACTTTCAATTCTACCTCTTCACTTACCCTAATGAGCTTTATCAGCCTTACCCAAACTACCAGTGCCTACCTTCTCAAGAGTGGTGGCATAATGGCGTCACGAGCTAGACCACTCTTTGCGGTTTGATTTGTCGCGTTTGTTCAGGGAAGGAAAAAATGGAAGATCTGAAGTCCGAAAAATGGGAAAAATACATATCAACGGACCTAAAATGGGTTGATAAGTTTTTTATCCAGCATCCATCTCAAGAGAAAATAAAGACGAAAGTTAGAGTCCTTTCAGTGAAGTTCTCTGGTACTGAACAAGAAACTTTAGCTCTTGTCGAGTATTTGGCTGACTCTATCAAGCACTTTATCTTTGGGCGTTCGGAAATTCAGAAATTTCAACTTGAGGGCGTTGAACCATTTAGACGCGCGGCGGCCCATTTTGGTAGTACTAATCCCGTGATGGATGGGAAGTACGGGGAATTGATGCTCTACATGTTGGTAGAGGCTGTTCTTAAAGCTCCTATGGTCTCTCATAAATTGAGGCTTCTGACCAATGTCAATGATCAAGTAAAAGGCGGTGATGGTGTATTTTTTGGCAAGTATGGTGATGAAATGTCAATCTTCATCGGAGAGTCAAAAATTCATCAGAGTTTTAGTAAGGCCACAGATAGTTCCTTGGAATCGCTAGATCGGTTTCACCAAAATTACTCCTCTAGCGCCCTGTCGCATGAGTTGTTTATCGCGCGTTCAAATATATCTGAAAATTTCTCGTTGGATCAGTTAGAGACAATTTACAATGCATTTTTGCCAGGGACGGATGAATATCAAAGCTGTATCAAAACTCACCCGGTTCTTCTTGTATACGATGATGCAGGAATATCAAAAATTGAAGATGAATGCACAAGTAAAAGTCACGCGGAACAACTTGTGGAGAAATGGATTTCTAAGAATGGGTTGAAGCTGTCTGAGTCTATTAATGGAAAGGTGGACGGATATAAGAAGCTAAAAAAAGTTTATTTAGATTTTTTTCTTATTCCAATGTCAGATGTTGGAGGTTTTAAGAAGTCCTTGTACAAGGCAATTCATAATATAGAGTTCAAGGAAGATAAATAATATGAGCCAGAGTACAAAGCTATCGGAGGATGCCTCTAAGCACCCGGGTTTCTGTTCAGTATATGATACGCTTTTAGAAAGCCTATTTTTGAAAAAGAAAGGTATCAGCATTCCTGAGCACCTTTCGTTATCGGTAGAGCAACTACGAAAAGCGACGTGGTTGGCATCAATAGTCGCAACAGGAAGCTCAGAGGCACTTAAAAATTTAGCAAATTCTTACGGGGCACTTCTGTTTCTAAATGACCCCGGTAACGAAGTCTACCGTAAAGCTTGCTACATACTTCAATCTAGAACTGGAAATTTATTATCCAGCAAGCATGTTCCGAATATATTTAGCAACGGACAATATCAAAGTAATTTCAGCACGGTGCTTGATTTTGAACTGTCGGCTAAGCGGAGTTATTTGACGCAGGAGTTTTTTGATAGCACCACTGCAACATTTACTGATTTTCAGCGGAAATTGTGGGATACATTGATAGCTGGACATAATACGGCTATATCGGCACCGACCTCAGCGGGAAAGTCGTTTATTATTCAGAAGTATATAGTAGAGATGCTTCTGCAGAAGCCATCCGTTGCTTTTTATATAGTTCCTACTAAAGCGTTGATTAATCAGGCTAGCTCCGAACTTAAGATCGCGCTGGGTGAGTCGGCTCACATCTATACTACATATAGAGAGCTGGAAAAATTCGATAAATCAGTGGTGTTTGTACTTACTCCGGAACGCTGTATTAAGACCCTTCAAGATGAAATGTCTAAGCCTCCAAAAATTGTGTTTTTTGATGAGATTCACAATTTAGAAGATGCCAGCCGAGGTATCGTGTTCGAGAATGCGCTTTACCGAATGGTTACGAAGTGGCGCAATACTCAGTTTATGTTTGCAGGACCTTTCATTCATAATGTGGCAGACCCTATAAAAAAGGTTGCTAAGATTAAACTTGTTGAGGCAGCAACAATTTCTAGTCCTGTATTTCAGATCAAGGCCTCAATTACATTTAAGCCGAGGGAAAAAATAGCCAGCTACAGATTGTTTAGCCAGACCGGTAAGGTGATTGGAGGGGAGTTGAAGCTTAAAAGGTCTATATACTCTAAAGCAAAAAACAACCACGGCGAAGCAATTGCCGCGTTCATGGATAATATTGACAAGAATGATAGTTGTATTGTGTTTTCACCTAGTAAAAGCTCCGCAGAGAAGTGGGCTAATAAAATTGCTCCCATAGTTGGTATGTCTAATGCGTCGATTACCGAGGGAGCATCACAGGATATAAAAGATTTGCTCGAGTATTTGGCTGACGAAATTCATCCTGATTATTGTCTAATAAAAACTTTACGTCTTGGTGTCGGGTTTCACCATGCGGGACTCCCTGACATCGCTCGAATGGAAATCGAGGAGTTATATACAAATAATCACATCAAGAATTTGGTTTGTACCTCCACGTTGATTCAGGGAGTCAATCTTCCTGCAGATAAATTAATAGTTATAAATCCTAAGGTGGGAGCTACGGCACTTACTCAATTTGAGTTCATGAATCTCATTGGGCGTGCCGGGCGAGCGAGTACCAATCTTTATGGTGAAGTTTATTGTTTAGATATTATCGATGAAGAGTGGGCTGCTGGACGTATAACCGACAATAAACAGAAAACGATACGTCCTTCAGTAGTGTCTGCATTAGAAGATAACTTTGAAAGAATTTATCAGCTTGTTGATAAGGAACGCTCTCATATTGTGGAGGTTGAAAATGGAGAAAAGCTTTACCCTACAATCTCTTACATACGTCAACTCCATGCTGCTGATTCAACGCATTATCAGCGCATACTTGAAAGTGCACAGATTCCCGATAAGTACAGAGATGCTATCGCTAAAAAACTAGCGCCTGTTAGCTCGTCTCTATCAATACCTTCTGAACTGTTGCAAAGGAATCCATATATTGATCCATTGTTGCAAAATAAGCTTTATAAGCTAATTGTTGCTGAGCCACTGGAAGATTGGATTACCACAAAATTTGCCGTCAGTCGTAAATCTAAGGTGGGAGTTGACAGTTCTGACGAGCCAACATTTTATTCACAGTTTGAATCTATAGCGCAGAAGCTGAATGATGTTTTTAATATTGAGCACGAGATTAATTCGAATCGGTGGGGATCATATATATCGATTAGGCGTTTAGTCTATGATGCTTATTATTGGATGGCCGGTAAGTCTCATAGGTATTTTATCGAAAGAATTTTAAATGAGGCGGTCGGAGAAGATGAACAAGAAGACCCAAAGGTGGATAGTGCTGCGCGATTTGTTACGGATCATATAAGTAGAAATATTACATTTATTATGGTTAAGTATTTTTCTTTGTGGTCTGATATTGTTAGTCACACGCTTACGGAAGAGCAAAAAGAGGAAAACGCATACTCCTTAAGCTTACCTGCGATGATTGAACTTGGCAGTTTTGATCCTAAGGTTCTTGAGCTCATGTCGCTTGGTATCAACAGGAGTATTGCGCTCAGGTTGCGAAAAATGATTCCTAGCGAGGTCGTTGACCTAGAGGAGTGGGTGAAAAGAGCGCCACTTCGTGGACTACCTCTACTGTTTTCTAGGTATCTGAAGCGTAGTGGGTACCGAACCTAATGCTATGGGCTAACCCATAATCGCCCTTTTTGCGAGCTTATGCCGCGGTTTAAAGGAAAGGTTTTGATCTATGAAAACCTTTGAGCTGCGGAGTGATGGCCTGTTGGGCGACCGGGATTACAAGCCGCTCACCGTTCAGCGACGAGTTGCTGAGCGCGGTTCAGAGTGGCTGCACGGCTGACGCCATGTTATACCAACGTATAACTTCCTATCGTGCCTATAATGGTGTTAATGTGCCATCATATATGGAGCTGCACCATTGGTCTTTCGATTGGAGCAAAACCCGGATTGTCCGGTGATCATTGGTTTGTTAAGGATTTTACTGTGTATCTCGAAAATCTCGACTCCTCTGACTTGAGAACGGCATGGATTCATGCGGTGCTCGCACTTTCCAAAAAAATCACCATTGGCAGTGCGAAGGGAAATGATGATTTTCGTAAAATGCTTGAGCAAGCTGGCTCGGTTGAAAATTTATATAATGATATATTTGCTCTAGTTGCAGTAGATGAAGATATAGCAAAGAAAGTGTATGCGAAGCTTATTAAGTTTTCTGGGGTTTTTAAAGCTGTAACTATTTTTGATTCTATATATCCAATTAAACTTGGTGCGCATCCAGGTACTCCACCTATAGTTTACACGTTGGGCGATATTTCTCTCCTTGATGTCAAAAAGTCAATAGCTTTTGTAGGGACTAGGGAGTTAGTAGACTCTAATCATATTGATCACGGAACACGTGTGATTAAAAGACTATTGAGCTCCGGAGTTGACGCGATAGTTAGTGGCTTGGCTTCCGGCTCAGATACTCTGGGGCATAAAGCAGCGATTCGCTTTGGAGGTCGAACTATCGCGGTATTAGGTACGCCACTCGATATGTTTTACCCGAAAGAAAATCGAGAGCTTCAATCGCAAATTGCAGAAAGCGATCTATTGGTTAGTGAATACCCTATAGGTGTAGGTTCATTTGGATCGTACTTTGCGAATCGAAATAGAACAACTGTCGCTTTATCTACTGACGGAGTTGTTGTTGCTCGCGCCGGTGATAAAAGCGGTACCCAATATGCTATTAGAATTTGTTTAGAGCAAAATAAGCAACTTTATGTGCTTGAGAATAACATTCGCGAAAGCACATACAGTTGGGTTTTGAAATATAAGGATAGAATTAAGGTTATAAGGGAGAATTTTGATGCGGGTACTACTTCTTGATTTGGATCTTACACTTGTAAATACCAGTGCCTGCCAGGCTTATATGCGGTCAAGTGCTGGGAGGCAGGCGGTTTTAGAAGAAATAGCAAGTGGCAGGATTGGCTTGCCAGTTTATGATACTCGGCTTCCTGCGTATATTAATGTGCTTGCTGAGACTCCGAACCTCGCAGTGGCAATCGTCTCCGATTCTCCTGCTGAATATTGCGCTCATGTGTTACGACAAGCGGGCTACAATATTGATAATCGGTTGATTTTCGGATCACAATCGAAGCCCATCACCAATATACTTAACCTTAGAACGCAAATCTCGGCACTTTTTGCCTTTGCGAATATTGAGTTCTTAGTTGTTGGAGATAGTCCTAAAGACATATATATGGCTCACGCTTTAGGCGTACCTTCGATCTTGGCTGCATGGGGTTCTCGACATGATATTGACGTAGTAACTCGATGGTCAAGGCCTACGGTTGTTGCCCGGACGTTTGAAGAGCTTCAGAGTCATATAACGAATTTTTTAAATGGTCATATGTCCCATACGGCTTATGCATTTGATTCTGACTACCATACTATCGATATAAATGTTGTTGATCGAATCCACGTGCCCCCCGAAAATATTGGACACGGCCAGGAATATGTTCCAGACAGAACACAGTACCGTAATAATACCGATAGATATGCGTCATTAGATCTTCGATCTATCGTCAAGCGCGCAAAAGATTTGCCTATCAGCCACCATAACGCCAAGCGTGGAGTTCCGTCATTTGGTGTGAATGGTCTTTATCAAACAGCGCCGTTAATGAGTAAGGCAGGGCATTATAAAAGAAGTTTCGTCGAATGGTGCCGTTCGAGAAGTATACAAGGGAAGATTTTACTTGTGCCGGTGCCTTCATCAGTACCAAGGGAATGCAATCTTACATACACTATGGATTTGATTTGTGATTGGTGGAAACTTTGGATTAACGGAAATGAAGCCGGGTTGAATATCGAGGTGTGTAGCTCTTTCGAACGTTTTTGGCCGAGATCGCCTTCGCACTTGACCGGCGGCAGAAGGGACATGGACGATCATTTTGATACTCTCGGAATATTCAAGGGTACGGATTCAATTGACGATGTTAATCACGTTGTTATTGTTGACGATGTTGTGACTTCCGGATCGCATATAGATGCGATGGCAACATTTATACGAGCGGTTGGACTTGTTCCAGCTACGGCAGTTATTCACGGTTATGCGCTATACAGAACTGTCCATCCTGAGGCTGTTGATCTAGGCGATTTTTAATGGATGTTTGATCGGTTTTCTTTAGTAAATCTAGCTTCTAGGAGGCTGGATTTTTTTGCGTATTGCTCGGAGATGTTGTTGTTAATTTGATGCGCCAATTTCTTTCAAGTCGTTTGATAATTAGCTTCATCGTTAGTCCGTAGTGGTAGCGGGTATAATTGCTATGGTTTTTTAGTTTTTCGTTTATAAACCAAGTTAAGTGTTTTTTCTTCCATCTCCATGGGTTGCACTCTTTCCAGTGTTTGTTTATTTCTTGCTGAATAATCGCTGCTTGATGAACATGACGCTTCTTCGTTGCGTTCGCCCCTGACATTATGCCCGCCAAAAAAAGCTCCATATCGAAAGGCTCCCTCATGCTCGACCACCAATATAAGCTGATACTACTTCTATGCGACCATGCCCTAACTCATAGCTGATTTTCACTCGGGCCTCCTGATCGAGGTGTCGGTCGAGTTGGTAGCAATGGCCATCGTTGATAGGCGCGGGATGCTTTGTGATTTGCTCATAGCGTTCGCATGCAAAGGCCGCCCGTAATTCATGAAAGCCTTTGAGGTTCTGCTGATGGAGGAGGTCCCGTGCGGCGCGGACGATATCCCGTTGGAAATCGAGGTAGCTTTCGTTCGGCGCAAGCAGATTGTGGCTGCCGTCGGGTGAGACCTGTTTGGCGAATCTCAGTGCTTCGTGAATATGATCATCCACCGTGATCCAGCGAGGTGCCGACGCGCCGGATCGGCCACCTTTGGTGCCATCCTGGATGTTGATCTTGCCGTAGTGTTCGGCTTCGCGTTTTAGGCGCGGAAGGTCGGCTAAGATGGCCTCGCGTAATCGCATGCCGGTGGCTCGCGCCAACTGCACGATGGCCGCCGCACGCGGCAGTTGGTGTTCGTAAAGCGCCTCGACGATCCGCTTCACGTGTTCGCGGTCTTGGCCTTGCGGCGGCACGGTGCGGATACTGGTGCGCCGCATTCCCAGCGCCTTGCTCGGACTCGGCACCTTCACATACTGATCACCGCGAAGCGCAGCCATGGTTCGGTTCACGCTGCACAATCGGTTTTGCGCAGTGGCTATGGCGAGCTCACCTTGTTCAACTTGCTGACGCAGATGTTCGGCATAGTCCAACAAGGTCTGCCGATCAATCTGCCGCGCATCGTTGAATTCTGGCCCATCCTCCGACCGACACCACCGCACAAACGCCAGCCAGCGATCACTGTGCGCTTTGACCGTGCCGTAATGCCCCCCGCCAAACAAGTCGCGGAGCGCCTGCGGGCCGGCATAAGTCAGTTGTCGGCCATAGCCAAAATTGCGTCCGTTGCGTCTACCTACCAGTGTCATGATCAAACTCCTCTCGAAGCTAAACCTTTGAAACCATCCCCACGTCATCCCGCCAAGAATGCTGAGTGTTATCAGGGATCAAGGCCCCTGCGGCCTGTGAGGGTTGTCCACTGACGCGGGACTGGCGGCTCTTTACGGCCGGGAGCTTGGGCACCTCATGATCTGGCCTCCTGAACACTTCCGAAGAAGTGGGCGGGTAGAGGCTGCGCTGGCTGACGAGACCAACGCCGCGAGATCCTGAGTCGGGTGACGGCAGTGAAGCGATGATCGGGGCATGCCTGACTGTCAGTCAGGTGCAGTCCATTCCGTGGGCTGCGGCACCATCATCGGCATCGCTGTTGCTGGTGACTTCGGTGTTTGTCACGTCGATTGTCACGAGGGGGAATGCCGCAAAGCCTTGTACGAGGTGGCCTGCAGCAGCAGTAGGAGCGCCCGTCTCTTTCCGGGAGAAAGAGACGGGCGCAGGTTGGCGCAATGAAATGGCCAAGCGGATAGGTTGCTGCAGGGCAGCTATGAAAGGGGATGAGTTGCCGCAGTGGGCGCACTGGTAAAAGTAGGCATCCATCACATCGCTGTGACCGTGCGAGCCGCCGGACGCTAATCGCACTTTGGGAGAACCACCACCGTGTGGCGTAGCCTTAAAGGTTCTGGCTACCTGGGTTGCTGTCGACGACAGCGCTTTGCCAGATCTTTTCTACGCCTGTGGATAATTCGGGTCAAGACTCCAATTTTCGGGAGCTCTGCGGCTGTGGATGAAATTATCCACCGGTGGAAATCAGTGGTTTTCCACAGACAGTTGTGTGGGCTTTAGATTTTTTAAGTGAGGTCCATCCAAGCAGGGCGGCTTTGCAGCCCTGCTTGGATGGACCCGCGTGGACAAACGGATCGCTGAGATATGAAGACCGAGCGCTTACTCGGTTGCGCCACGTTTTGCTTTTAGGCGAGTGACGTTCGCTCCTGTCTGATTCGCGAATTCGTGCGGAGTGACATGCTCCTGCCGGTTGGCCTCTAGGTACCGGCTCCACCAGTTCATGATCAGCCTGCGCTCCTCGATGAACTCGGCCTTGTGGATGTAAGCGGCGCGGACGTTGTTGCGCTCCTTGTGGCTCATCTGCCGTTCAATGGCTGTCTCCGACCACAATCCTGACTCGATCAGTGCGCTGCAGGCCATCGAACGAAATCCATGCCCGCAGATATCGGTTTTAGTGTCGTATCCCATCGTCCGAAGCGCGTTGTTCACGGTATTTTCGGACATGGGCTTCCAGGGTTTGGCATCCCCTGCGAAGACCAATGCGAATTTGCCTGTGAGTGCATGGATTTTTTCGAGTAGCGCTACTGCTTGCGGCGATAAGGGTACTAAATGGATATCCCCTGCCATCTTCGTACCCCTTGTGGAAAAGGGTACTCCCTCCAACGCGGGTCGAGTGTCCGGTATCTCCCAGGTGCCACGCTTGAGGTCGAACTCGCTCCAGCGGGCGAAACGCAGTTCGGTGGAGCGTACAAACACATGCAGCGATAGCATCACCGTCAGGCGGGTAAGTGCGCGGCCTTTATAGGTGTCGATCCGCTCCTGTAGTTCCGGCAGTCGCGATAAGGGTAGAGCGGGGCGATGTACCACCCGCGGGGCTTTGATCAAGCCTTCGAGGTCGTATGCAGGGTTGGCGGTGATAAGCCGGAGGCGTTTTGCCTCGCGCATGATGCTCTGCAGGTAGTTTTGTACCCTTAAAGCTACGTCTATCGTTCCGCGCTTCTTGATCGCTTCCAAGGGCTGCATGAGGTCATGGGTGTCGAGGTCGACAATGGCGCGGGTGCCGATCAGCGGGAACACGTGGGTTTTGAGGCGACTCATCACAGTCTTGGAATGGTCTGGTGCCCACTTGGCCGACATTTCCGTATGCCAGTCGAGCGCAACGCTTTCAAAGGTTCTGCCTTTGATTACGGCTTCCGCCTTGGCTTGGTGCTTGGTCTCTATAGGATCAACGCCATCCGCCAGCATTCGCTTAACTTCCAAGCGCTTGCGGCGCGCATCGGCGAGGCCAATGACGGGGTAGTTGCCGAACGAGGTCAGTCCTTCGCGTCCGTCAGGTTTGACGTAACGGAGCCGCCAGCCTTTGCGGCCATTGGGCTGGACTAGGAGGTAGAGGCCATCGCCGTCGAAAAGCTTGTAGGCGCGGTCTGTAGGTTTTGCCAAGCGGCAAGCTGCGTCGGAGAGCGGAGCTGTGGTGCGCGACATAAGGGTACTCCCTTTTATCGAAGTGACCTGTATCCCAAACTCTACCCTTAAAACGGTTGGAATCTACCAGTTTCTGACGGAAACCGATGGAACGCCAAAACGAAAAAACCCGCCAGAAGGCGGGTTTTTCGGGGGTTCCAGAGATTTTGAAAGCCTTCTTTGGAACCTTGTATGGTGCCGGCACCAGGAATCGAACCCGGGACCTACTGATTACAAGTCAGTTGCTCTACCATCTGAGCTATACCGGCGTGTCAGGGCGACGATTATAGCGATTGCCAAGGTTCTGTAAACCCCTGAATTCTGACTATTTTTACACCCCCTCCCTTCAGCTGCCTTCGCCGCATGAATCCGAGAACGTGCCGTAGTTCAGCACGCGTTGTTCGCCGTGGGAGTCGAGGTAGATCATCTGGGCGTTGACCACGCCGCAGGTGACGCTGCTGTCTTCGGTGATGGACAGCACGTGGCGCACGTCCAGCGGGGGGCGGGTGTCGGCGTGGGCTGTCAGGGCGACGAGGTTGAGCGCGGAAAACAGGCCGGCGGCGATGAAGGTGTTCCAGTTCATGGTGTGGGTCCTCAAGGGGGTCAGTGGTGGCGTTGAGGCCTATTGAATGCCCTGGAGGTATCTCGTCTGTGTCGTGCGGGGCGGGGTTTTGCTTCGGTGTGTGTTGGGTGGGGGGCGGCATACATGCCGATACATTCAGCCGGCGTTTCGGGCCAGGTATTCGCGGGGGGACTCGCCCAGCAGGCTGCGGAACATGGCGCTGAAAGCGCTGGGGCTGGCATAGCCCAGGGCGTGGGCGAGGGGGGCGATGGCGGCGCCGGTTTCGAGGCGGTTGAGGGCTTCGGTCAGGCGCATCTGTTGCAGCCACTGGCGGTAGGTCAGGCCGGTTTCCTTGATGAACAGGCGAATGAGCGTGCGCGGGCTGGCGCCGACTTTGTCGGCCCAGTATTCGACCGTTTGGGTGTGCCCGGGGGCGGCGAGCAGGGCGTTGCACACGGCGATCAGGCGGCGGTCGCGGGGCCAGGGCAGGACCAGCGCGCAGGCGCGGGCGCGTTGCAGTTCGCTCAGGATCAGCGCCACTACGTGGCCGTTGCGGCCTTCGGGGTTGTAGGCCACGGGTTCTGCGATGAGCGCCAGGATCAGTTCGCGCAGCAGCACGCTCACTTCCAGCACGCGGCAGTGCGCGTCCAGGTCCTGCGCCACGTTCATGTCTATATAGAGGGTGCGCATTTGCACCGGGCTGAGCATCAGTTGGTCGTGTACCACGCCGGCCGGAATCCACAGCGCGCGGCGGGGCGGGATAAACCAGCGGCCATGGTCGGTGTCCACGCGCATCAGGCCGCTGATGGCGTACAGCAATTGGCCGCGCACGTGGGTGTGGGGCGCGTTGTAGGCGTGAGTCGGCTGGCTGCGCGGCATGGCGGTAATCACCTGCGGCAGGTGTTGGTAAAGCTCGGGGTCTTCACTTTTGGGCGACAGGGGCATGGGGAGTCGGCTCAGGCGAGGTGGGGGGATGATAGCGTGATCTGTCATTTACACGACGATTTGTGTCATCCGTCGCCAGCGGGACTTCAATAGAGTCGGGCCTTCATTCTTTAGCGAGAAGTCCTACCATGCCCCCCTCCCGTTCACACACGCTGCTGGCCGCCTTTGGCCTGTTGGTGCTGGCGCTGGCCCTGCGCCCGGCGATTGTTTCCGTCGGCCCGGTGCTGTTGCCCATCCAGCAACACTTCAACCTGAGTTACACCCAGGCCTCCTTGCTCACCGCCATTCCAGATGTGTGCATGGCCGTCTTTGCCCTGCTGGCACCGCCGATTGCCCGGCGGTTTGGCAGCGACACCACGGTGATCGCCGCGTTAGTGCTGCTGGGCGTTTCCATGGTGCTGCGTGCAGAGGCGTCATCGGCCACCACGTTGCTGCTCGGCACCGTGCTGGTGGGCGTCGGCATTGCCATTGCCGGTGCGCTGATCGGTGGGTGGATCAAGGCGCACTTCGCCACGCGGGCGTCGTTCTTCATGGGGATTTATGCGGCGGGGCTCAGTGTGGGCGCGGCGCTGGCGGCGGTGAGTACCGAGTCCATCACCGCGCTCAGCGGCAGTTGGCGGGTGGGCGTGGGCGGCTGGGCCGTGCTGTGTGTGGCGGCCGTGGTGAGTTGGTGGCTGCTGGCCCGGCGTTTCAAGGCGGTGGCGGTGCCAGCGGTGGGGGCTCAGCGTGCGGCGTTGCCGTGGCGGGCGATGCAGGCCTGGCGGGTGGCGCTGTTCTTTGGCGCGAGCCAGTTCATCGTGTATGCGCTCTTTGCCTGGCTGGCCCCGGCGGCTGCCCAGACCGGGTTCACGCAGCTCAAGCCCGGTGCGTTGCTGGCGCTGTTTACCGCGGTGTTTGCCGTGGCCAGCTTTCTCACGGGCAGCCTGGCCGGGGCGTCGCCCGACCGGCGCGTGGGGTTGGCGATCGCCTGCGCCTTGACCGCCCTCGGCGCGTCGGGCCTGAACCTGTTGTCGCCCTGGCTGGCGCTGTTGCCGGTGGTGTTGATCGCCATCGGCATGGGCATGGCTTTTACGCTGGCCATGACACTGCCGCTGGACCACACCCACAGCGCCGCACACGCCAATGCCTGGACGGTGTTCATGTTGTTCATCGGCTACTTGATTGCCGCCACCGGCCCCTTGGTGCTGGGTGCCTTGCGTGATGTGTCCGGCAACTATGCCGCGGGGTGGTGGCTGTTGGCGGCCGTGGCGGGTGCGATGGTGTGCCTGTCGCCGTGGCTTCATCCCCACGTGGCGCCCCGGCGGGGGTGATTGCCAAGAGGATGACGCGCTAACCCCACTGCCCGCTCACCCCCGCGGGCACCCCTTCTGAGGGCGCCCCACGCCTTCAAGAAAACAGTATGTAAGAAGCTGTTACTTAGATTTTATTGGAATAACTCTCATCGATTTTTCCTTGAATAACAGTTGTCTTTCAGTATTCTGTTTCGAAATAACACCCCCACGACTCATCGCGAAATCGCTTTAAACGGTTTTGCGACGGGCTGCGGGTGGATCAGTTCCCCTTAGATGGTGGGCGCGTTGCCCGCGATTTTTGTCGGTTCGGACAACAAAATCGCAGTAACGCCTTGTTCTAACGGGAGCCCCTACCTTTCGGCAGATAAGTCAAAAATACGGCGCCATGCCGCCTGTCGGAAAGTATTAATCACAAAGTATCAAAATAATGACGCTATCAATTTGATATCGCAGAATGCGCGCGGTTTTACATAACTAATAAGACGCCACGGCCAGCCCACTTGCTGGCCTTTTTAACGCCTCTAAAGCGTGAGTGAGTGGGTGGGTGGGGGGAGCTGTGGTGAGTCGGTCAGACGATATTTCAAAGCTGTTCAACAAACTGGGTGCCAACCCGAGTGGTTATCTGGAGATGGAGTCGGTGCACGACTACCTCGAAGATGACGTGCTGGTGGCGGAGCCTGTGCAGGTGGCGCCCACCCCCGTGGTGGCCGAGCCGTTGCCGCCCGTGGTCGAGCCGGTCGCCAGCGTTGCCGTGGACGAAGCGCCGTCGGCCCCCTTGCAGCGCCTGCTGGAAGACTTGAACCAGGCCGACACCGAGCCGGTTCACCCGCCCGAGCTGGTCGAAGGCCCCACCGGGCAGGTGTACTCGGACCGCGCGTCGCCGCGCATTATCACCCTGGTGTCGCTCAAGGGCGGCGTGGGCCGCAGCCTGCTCACCGCGGCCATCGCCAGCGGCTTGCAACGCCAGGGCCACCCGGCGCTGGCGCTGGACCTGGACCCGCAAGACGCCCTGCGTCATCACCTGTGCCTGGGGCTGAGCCTACCCGGCGTCGGCGCCGCCAGCCTGCGCCACGAGCGCTGGGAAGGCCTGGCCGAACGCGGTTTTGCCGGTTGCCGCCTGGTGGCCTTCGGGGACACGGATCGCGAACAGCAACAGAGCCTCAACCGCTGGCTGGGCCAGGACACCGAGTGGCTGGGCAAACGCCTGGCCGACCTGCACCTCAATGGCCAGGACACGCTGGTTATCGACGTCCCCGCCGGTGACAGCGTCTACCTGCGCCAGGCGCTGGCCCTGAGTGACGTGGTGCTGGTGGCGGTGCAACCCGACGTCACCTCGTTTGGCAGCCTGGCCCAGATGGAAAGCCTGCTGGCGCCGTTCCTGTCGCGCGAGCGCCCGCTGCGCTGCTACTACGTGATCAACCAACTGGACGGCGCCCACCGCTTCAGCCTGGATTTGGCCGACGTGTTCAAGACCCGCCTGGGCGCGTCGCTGCTCGGCACGGTCCACCGTGAGCCCGCGTTCCACGAAGCCCAGGCGGGCGGGCGCGACCCCCTCGACCCTACCGTCAACAGCCAGGGCTGCCAGGACGTGCTGGCCCTGTGTCGCACGTTGCTTGAACGCATCGACTCGGACCTTTCATGACCGCCAAGACCATCACCACGCCCCACGTCCCGGGGCGCGCAGAACGGCGCCTAGACGCCGCGCTCGAACGCTTCCACCGCTGGCCCGCCGTGCTGCGCAACAGCCTGGTGTTCTGCGCCGTCGTGCTCGGTTCACTGCTGTTCATGAGCGTGGTGGTGGCGCCCCTTGACCTCGACAGCCAGTGCCTGTTCGCCGGCATCTGTTTTGTGGCGGTGCTGGTGCTGCGCAAGGTCCCCGGGCGGCTGGCCATCCTCACCCTGGTGGTGCTGTCGCTGGTGGCGTCGCTGCGCTACATCTTCTGGCGGCTCACCGCCACGCTGGGCTTTGAAACCTGGGTGGACATGCTCTTTGGCTACGGCCTGGTGATGGCCGAGTTCTACGCCCTGGTGGTGTTGATGTTCGGCTACGTGCAAACCGCCTGGCCGCTGCGTCGCCAGCCGGTCTGGATGGACGCCGATCCGTCCCAGTGGCCCACCGTCGACGTGTTCATCCCCACCTATAACGAGTCGCTCAACATCGTCAAACTGACCATCTTCGCCGCCCAGGCGATGGACTGGCCCAAAGACAAGCTGCGCGTGCACGTGCTCGACGACGGCCGCCGCGATGACTTTCGCGACTTCTGCCGCAAGATCGGCGTCAACTACATCCGGCGGGACAACAACCATCACGCCAAGGCCGGCAACCTCAACGAGGCGCTGAAAATCACCGACGGTGAATTTGTCACGCTGTTCGACGCCGACCACGTGCCCACTCGCTCGTTCCTGCAGGTGAGCCTGGGGTGGTTCATCAAGGACCCGATGCTGGCGATGCTGCAAACGCCGCACTATTTCTTCTCGCCCGACCCGTTTGAAAAAAACCTCGACACCTTTCGCGCCGTGCCCAACGAAGGCGAGCTGTTCTACGGCCTGGTGCAAGACGGCAACGACCTGTGGAACGCCACGTTCTTTTGCGGCTCGTGCGCGGTGATCCGGCGCAAACCGCTGCTGGAAATCGGCGGCGTGGCCGTCGAAACCGTGACCGAAGACGCCCACACCGCCCTCAAGCTCAACCGCCTGGGCTACAACACCGCTTACCTGGCCATCCCGCAGGCGGCCGGGCTTGCCACCGAAAGCCTGTCGCGGCACATCAACCAGCGCATCCGCTGGGCGCGGGGCATGGCGCAGATTTTCCGCACCGACAACCCGCTGCTGGGCCGGGGCCTCAAGCTGGGCCAGCGCATTTGCTACGCCAACGCCATGCTGCACTTTTTCTATGGGTTGCCGCGCCTGGTGTTTCTCACCGCGCCCCTGGCTTACCTGGTGTTTGGCGCGCAAATCTTCCACGCCTCGGCGCTGATGATCCTCGCCTACGTGCTGCCGCACCTGGTGCATTCCAGCCTGACCAACTCACGGATCCAGGGGCGCTTCCGGCACTCGTTCTGGAACGAGGTCTACGAGACGGTACTGGCCTGGTACATCCTGCCGCCGGTGCTGGTGGCACTGGTCAACCCCAAGGCCGGTGGCTTCAACGTGACCGACAAGGGCGGCATCAACGACAAGCAGTTTTTCGACTGGAAACTCGCCCGCCCTTACCTGGTGCTGTTGGCGGTGAATCTGGTCGGCATGGGCTTTGGTGTGGCGCAGTTGGTCAATGGCGATGAGTCCACCACCATCACGGTGGCGATCAACATGATGTGGACCCTCTACAACCTGCTGATCACCAGCGCCGCCGTCGCCGTGGCGTCCGAGGCGCGCCAGGTGCGCGCCGAGCCCCGCGTGAGCGCCAGGCTGGCGGTGCGCGTGGCGTGCGCCGACGGTCGCGTGCTCAGCGGCACCACGTTGGACTTCTCCCAAAGCGGCTTTGGCCTGGCGCTGGACGATGGGCAAACGCTGGCCAAGGGCGAGCGCCTGGAACTGGTGCTGACACGCAATGGCCAGGACGCGCGGTTCCAGGCGCGGGTCGCGTTCAGCAAGGGCTCGCAGATCGGCGCCCAGTTCGAGGCGCTGAGCCTGCGCCAGCAAAGCGAGCTGGTACGCCTGACGTTCTCGCGCGCCGACACCTGGGCCGCCAGTTGGGGCGCCGGTCGGCCCGACACGCCGCTGTCGGCCCTGGCCGGGGTGACCCGCATCGGCATTGGCGGGCTGTTCACGCTGGGCCGCGCCACCCTTTATGAACTGCGTCTGGCCTTGCGCCGTGCCCCCTCACAACCGCTCGATCCGTTGATGGACAAGTCATGACCTCATCCCTTCTCGCGCGCGCCCCTTCGCGTGCTGCATTCGTGTTGCTGATCGCCTCGTTGCTGGGCCTGAGTTCGCACGCAGCGGCGGGCGATGCGCCCGATGTCTACAGCCTGACCCTCAAGCAGCTGGGGCGCACCGACACCATGAACCTGGAAGGCACCGAAGCCTCCGACAGCGTCGCCTTTGATGTGCGCGCCGACCAGGTGGCAACGGGCGCGCAACTGCTGCTCAACTACAGCTACTCGCCCGCGCTGCTGGCAGACCTGTCGCAGATCAACGTGCTGGTCAACGACGAAGTCGCCGCCAGCCTGCCGCTGCCCAAGGAGGGCGCGGGCATCCCCCAGCAAAAGCTGGTGCAGATCCCGCCGCAGCTGATCACCGAATTCAACCGCTTGCGGTTGCAGTTCATCGGGCACTATTCGATGGCCTGCGAAGACCCGCTCAACCGCAGTCTGTGGGCAAAAATCAGCAACACCAGTGCGCTGAGCATCCAGGTGTCGCCGATCCAGCTCAAAGACGACCTGGCCTTGCTGCCGCTGCCGTTTTTCGACCCGCGTGATGCGCGCCTGCTCAACCTGCCGTTTGTGTTCGCCAGCGCCCCGGACAACGCCACGCTGGAAGCCGCGGCCACCCTGTCGTCGTGGTTTGGCGCGCAGGCCAGCTACCGTGGCGCAAGCTTTCCCGCCACCTTTGGCACGCTCCCTGCCCGGGGCAATGCCATCGTGCTGGTGCAAAGCGCCGACGCCACCAGCGTCAACGGCTTGCCAGTGCCGCAGGCCAGCGGGCCCACCCTCAGGCTGGTCGCCAACCCCAACGACCCCCGGGGCAAACTGCTGATCGTGCAGGGCCGCGACGGCGCCGAACTCAAGCGTGCCGCCACCGCCGTGGCTTTGGGCAACCCGGCGCTGGCGGGCAACAACGTGGTGATCGACACCTTTGACACCCTCACCCCGCGCCGCCCCTACGATGCGCCGAACTGGGTACCCAGCGACCGTGCGGTGCGCCTGGGCGAGTTGACCGACCTGAAAAAACTCAACGTGTCCGGCTACAACCCGGGCGCGATCAACGTCGACCTGCGCCTGCCGCCAGACCTCTTCAACTGGCGTGAAGACGGCGTGCCGCTGCACCTCAAATACCGCTACACGCCGCAGCAGGTGTCGAGCAATTCGTCGTTGCTGGTGGGCCTGGACGACCAGTTCATGAAGGGCCTGCCGCTGCCCTCCATCACCAGCCTGGGCGACCACAAAAGCCTGCTGGCGGTGATGCAAAAAGACGAAACCCTGCCCCGCGAGGCCACGGTGCTGCTGCCGGTCAGCTCGGCGTTGCCAAGGTCCCGGCTGCAACTGCGCTTCATGTACGACTACATCAAGGAAGGCGAATGCCGCGACATCATCGTGGACAACATGCGCGGCGACATCGACCCGGATTCGAGCCTGGACATCAGCGGCTACCGGCACTTTATCGCCATGCCTAACCTGGGCGTGTTCAGCGATGCCGGCTTCCCGTTCACCCGCCTGGCCGACCTCTCGGAGTCGGCGGTGGTGATGCCTGATCATTTCGGCACCGATGAACTGAGCGCCTACCTCACCGTGCTCGGCCGTTTCGGCGAGGCCACCGGCTACCCGGCCACCGCGCTCACCGTGGTCCAGGCCGAGGATGTGCAGCGGGTGGCCGACAAAGACCTGCTGGTGTTCGCGGCCGGGGACAACCAGCCGCTGCTCAAACAATGGCAGTCCTACGTGCCCGCCAGCACCGAAGGGCCACAGCAGCAGTTCACGCTGTCTGACTTGCCCTACTACCTGAACAAATGGGTGAGCCCCGATGCGGCGGCCAATCAACACGCGGCCAATGCCAGGATCAGCTTCAGCAGCTTGAGCACCAGCACCTGGTTCGCCGGTTTCCAGTCGCCGCTCAAGGCCGGGCGCAGCGTGGTGCTGATCGCCAGCGGCAAGCCCGAAGGCCTGCAGGCGGCGACCCAGGCGCTGATCGGCGGGGACGACTACAAGGATTCGATCCAGGGCAGCCTGGCGGTGGTGCAAGGCAAGCACATCAAGTCGCTGGTGGCCGACCAGCCGTATTACGTCGGCGAGCTGGGCGCGTTCAAATTCGTGCAATGGCAGTTGTCCCGCCACCTGGGCTTATTGCTGTTGAGCACCTTTTTGGGCATGGGCATTCTCAGCTGCCTGGTGTACGTGGCCCTGCGTTCGCGTGCCAAACGGCGGTTGGCATGAGGCGCCTGCTGCTTAGCGCCGCCTTGGGCGCGGCGCTGTTTGCCGGGGCGGCCCAGGCCCAGACCTGCGCGGCGCAATGGCCGTTGTGGCAGAACTACGCCGCCCGCTTCATACAGGCTGACGGGCGCGTGTTGAACTCGTCCCAAACCGCCAACGCCAGCACCTCCGAGGGCCAGTCCTACGCGATGTTTTTTGCGCTGGTGGGCAACGACCGCGCCCGGTTTGACCAGCTCTGGCGCTGGACCCAGGCGAACATGGCCGGCAGTGACATCAACCAGCGCCTGCCCGCCTGGCTGTGGGGCAAAAACGCGAGCGGCCAGTGGGGCGTGCTCGACGCCAACTCTGCCACCGACGCCGACCTGTGGGTGGCCTATGCGTTGCTGGAAGCGGCGCGCGCGTGGCACGTGCCGCAATACCGCGCCGATGCGCAGCGGGTACTGGCCAACGTCGAAAAAGACCTGATCGTGCGCGTGCCGGGCCTGGGCAAGATGTTGTTGCCGGGGCCGGTGGGTTTTGCGTTTCCAGGCGGCCTGTGGCGTTTCAACCCCAGCTACCAGGTGTTGGCGCAACTGCGCCGCTTCCACGCAGAGCGCCCCCACGGCGGCTGGAGCGAGGTGGCCGACAGCAATGCCAGCATGCTCGCCGACCCGCACATCAACCCCCGTGGCCTCGCGGCCAACTGGGTGGGTTACCGCGCCACGGGCCCCGACAGCGGCGTGTTTGTGGTGGACCCGTATTCCGATGACCTGGGCAGCTACGACGCGATCCGCACCTACCTGTGGGCGGGCATGACCGCCCAGGGCGACCCGCTGGCCGCGCCGATGCTCAAGGCGTTGAGCGGCATGTCCCGCGCGACCGCCGCTGCGGCCAACGGGTTGCCACCGGAAAAAATCCATGTGCTGAGCGCACAGATAGAGCCCAACCACGACTACTCGCCGCTGGGGTTTTCGGCCTCGACCCTGGTGTTTTTCCAGGCCCTGGGTGAAACGGCGCTGGCGCAGTTGCAGCAGCAAAAACTCGATGACGCCCTGGGCAAAGCCATGGCAGCCGGGGCGCCGGACACGGCTCAGCCGGTGTATTACGACTACATGCTCAGCCTGTTTGGCCAGGGCTTCGCCGACCAAAAGTACCGCTTCAGACAAGACGGCACCGTCACATTATTCTGGGAGACAGCATGCGCCGTCACACGCTAGCCCTCGCGGTTCTGGCCACCCTGGCGTGCAACGCCAGCCTGGCCGCCTCCAGCGACCCGCAAGCCTTGCTGATCGAGCAGGGTTATTACTGGCAGTCCAAGAAAAACCCCGAGCGGGCCCTGGAAACCTGGCAGAAACTGCTGGGCCTGAGCCCCGAACAGCCGGACGCCCTGTACGGCATCGGCCTGATCCAGGTGCAAAAACAGCGCCCCGAGGAGGCGCAAAAATACCTGGCCCGCCTCAAGGCGTTGTCGCCGGTGCCGCGCCAGGCGTTGCAGCTGGAGCAGGACATCCTCGTCAACACGCCCGCCAATGCCAAGTTGCTCGAGCAGGCCCGCGAGTTCGGTGAACCGCAGGACGAGCGGGTCCAGGCCATGGCCCTGTACCGCCAGATTTTCCAGGGCCGTGAGCCCCAGGGCCTGATCGCCCGCGAGTACTACAACACCCTGGCGTTTACGCCCGACGGCGTGGCCGAAGGCATCGCCGGGCTGCAACGGCTGACCCGTGAGCGCCCGGACGACGGCATTGCCCAGCTGTTTCTGGCCCGGCACCTGGCCCGTAACCCGGGCACCCGCGTTGAAGGCATCAAGGCCATGGCGCGCCTCACCGCCAACAACGATGTGGGCGGCGCCGCCGATGAAGGCTGGCGCTTTGCGTTGATCTGGCTGGGCGCGCCCACCAAAGACCAGGTGCCGCTGTTCCAGCAGTTTCTGGCCGCTCACCCGGACGACACTGAGATCCGCGCCCTGCTGGACAAGGGCGTGGCCCAAAGCAAGGGCGGCGCCCAATGGCAGCGCGACCCGCAGACCGCCAAGGCCTTCAAGTCACTGGACGCGGGCGACCTGAAAACCGCCGAACCGCTGTTGGCCGCGCGCCTGGCCGACAAGCCCGATGACGTCGACGCACTGGGCGGCATGGGCGTGCTGCGTCAACAACAGCAACGCTTCAGCGAAGCCGAAAACTACCTGTCCCAGGCCACCCGCCTGCCCGGTGGCGCGTCTTGGCAAACGGCCCTCAGGACGTGCGTTACTGGAACCTGCTCAACCAGGCCCGTGAAGCCAAGCGTGACGGCCGCGCCAGCCAAGCCCGTGACCTGGTGGCCCAGGCCGAGCGCCTGAACCCCGGGCAACCGGCGGGGGCGGTGGCGCTGGCCGGTTTCCAGGCACAAGACAATCAGCTCGACGCCGCCCAGGAGAGCTACCGCAAAGTGCTGGCGCGCCGCCCCGGTGACCCCGAGGCCCTGAGCGGTTTGATCAGCGTGCTGGCGCAAGCGGGCAAGGCCGAAGAGGCCTTGAAAGTCATCGACTCGGTGCCCCCGGCCGAACAGGCCAAGCTGGGCGCTGGCTTGAAGATCAACGCCCTGCGCGCCAACCAGATGGGCAAGCTGGCCGAGCAACGCGGCGACCTCAAAGCCGCACAAGCCGCCTACCGGCAAGCCATCGACGCCGACCCGGAAAACCCCTGGACCCGGTTTGCCCTGGCGCGCATCTACCTGCGCGACGGGCAGATCCGCAACGCCCGCGCGTTGATCGACGGCCTGCTCAGCGCCCAGCCCAACCAGCCCGACGCGCTGTATACCAGCACGTTGTTGTCCACCGAACTGGGCGAGTGGAAGCGCGCCGAAGAAACCCTGGCGCGCATCCCGGCGGCGCAACGCACCCCGGACATGAACGCACTGGCGACCGATATCGCGCTGCACCGCCAGATCGAAATCGCCGTGGAAACCGCCCGCCGTGGCCAGCGTTCCGAAGCGCTCATTTTGCTGGCGCGCAGCAATGCCATGACCGGGCAAAAGCCTGAGCGCCTGGCGGTGCTGGCGTCGGCGTATGTGGACATCGGCGCGACCGACGAAGGCTTGCAGCTGATGCAGGACGCGTTGCAGAAAAACCCGCGCCCGAGTGTCGACCAGCGCCTGTTGTACGCGGGCGTGTTGCTCAAAGCCAACCGCTACACCGACGCCGGGGACATCCTGCGCGACTTGCAGGGCCAGACGCTGAATGAAACCTCGCGCCAGCGCTATGAAGACCTGATCTACCAATACCGGGTCAAACAGGCCGATGCCCTGCGCGAGAAAAACGACCTGGTGGCGGCCTACGACATGCTCTCGCCCGCCCTGGCCCAGCGTCCCAATGACGCCCTGGCCATCGGCGCCCTGGCGCGCATGTATGCCGACAGCGGCAACGCCAAAAAGGCGATGACGCTGTACACCCCGCTGGTCCAGCAAAACCCCAACAATCCCCAGTTGCAACTGGGCCTGGCGGACATCGCCCTGAAAAGCGGCGACCGTGGCCTGGCGCAATCGGCCAGTGACAAGGCGTTGACCCTGGCGCCCACCAACCCCGAGGTGTTGACCTCGGCGGCGGGCGTCTACCGGGGCCTGGGCAAAAACGCCGAGGCGGCCGAGTTGCTGCGCCGGGCATTGGCGATTGAAAACGGTCAAAAAGCCCAGGCGCGTTCAGCCATGGCCGACGCACAGGGCGTGGCGTTCAACCCCTTCGTCGGCCTGCCGGGCCAGCGCCGCCAGATCACTGAGCTGGCGGCCGAAGGCGGCGCGGTTCCGCCGCCTGTGGATGTGCCGGCCAACGTGATGCCAGACAGCATTTCCAGCCCTTCGGCGCGCGCGGTACAGAACGACTTGAGCAACCCGTTCGTGCCGCCCACCCGCATCGCCGCACTCGACGACGCAGCGGTGAGCCCGGCGCAGCGCGCCCTTGACGGCATCCTGCGCGGGCACACCGGTTCGTTGGCACAAGGCTTGAACGTGCGCAGCAATAACGGCGAAAGCGGCCTGAGCAGAATCACCCAGGTGGACACACCCTTCGAGGCGCGGTTGCCGGTGGGCGACAGCAACGTGGCGCTGCGCGTGACGCCGGTGAGCGTGCGTTCGGGGGAGGTCAAAGCCAATTCCCTGTCCCGGTTCGGCGGCGGTTCGTTAGCCCCGGCCACCACCCAGAAAGACAGCGGCGTGGGCTTCTCGGTGGCCGTGGAAGCCCCCGACTCGGGCCTCAAGGCCGACATCGGCACAAGCCCGGTGGGCTTTCTTTACACCACCGCCGTGGGCGGCGTGAGCGTGAACCGGCCGGTGGCGCAAGGCTCCAACCTGAGCTACGGCGTGAGCGCCTCGCGGCGCCCGGTCACCGACAGCGTGACCTCCTTTGCAGGCTCTGAAGACAAGCGCGAAGGCGGCGGCAAATGGGGCGGCGTCACCGCCAACGGCGTGCGCGGCGAGCTCAACTACGACGACCAGAGCATCGGCGCCTATGGCTTCGCTTCGGCGGCGCAACTGGTCGGTCATAACGTCGATGAAAACTCGCGGGCCGAGCTGGGCGGCGGCGTGTACTGGTACTTGCGCAACACCTCCACCGACACCCTCACCCTGGGGGTCAGTGCCCTGGCCATGCACTACAAGGACAACCAGAGCTTCTACACCCTGGGCAACGGCGGCTACTTCAGCCCGCAGCGCTTCTTTGCCCTGAGCGTGCCGGTGCGCTGGGCGCAGAGTTTCGACCGCTTCAGCTATGCGGTCAACGGCTCGGTGGGCGTGCAGCACATTGCCCAGGACAGCGCCGATTATTTCCCGCGTGACGCGGCGCTCCAGCAAGCCGCTGGCCTGACGGGCGTCAACAAGTACGACGGCAGCAGCAAGACCGGGATCGGCTACAGCTTTAACGCCGCCGCCGAATACCGCCTGAGCTCGCGCTTTTACCTGGGCGGCGAAGTGGGTGTGGACAACGCCCAGGACTATCGCCAGTACGTCGGCAACGCCTACCTGCGCTACCTGTTTGAAGACCTGAGCGGGCCCATGCCCTTGCCGGTCAGCCCTTACCGTTCCCCATATTCGAATTGATTGATAGGAGTTCTCCATGCCTGTTTCTGCGATTGCCGGCCTGACCTTGCTGGTGCTGGGCGAAAGCCACATGAGCTTTCCCGATCACCTGCTGGACCCGTTGCAGGCCAACCTCACGGCGCAAGGCGCCAAGGTTCATTCCATCGGCGCGTGCGGCGCCGGTGCGGCCGACTGGATCGTGCCGAAAAAAGTCGATTGCGGCGCCCAAGTGCTGCCCGGCGGCAAAGACCAGGTGTTCGGCAAGAACGGCATGAGCACCACGCCGGTCAAGGACCTGATTGCCAAGGACAAACCCGACCTGGTGGTGGTCATCATTGGCGACACCATGGCCTCCTACCCCGACCCGCAGTTCCCGAAAGTCTGGGCCTGGAAAAGCGTGACCTCACTGACCAAGGCCATCAGCGAAACCGGCACCAAATGCGTGTGGGTGGGCCCGGCCTGGGGCAAGGTCGGCACGCTGTACAAAAAGGATGACGCGCGCACCAAGCTGATGTCGCAGTTCCTGGCCACCAACGTGGCGCCGTGCACGTACGTGGACTCGCTGACGTTCTCCAAGCCGGGCGAGTGGGTCACCACCGACGGCCAGCACTTCACCATCGACGGCTACCAGAAGTGGGCCAAGGCCATTGGCGGCGCGTTGTCGGTATTGCCTGCCAGCGCCGTGAAGGGAGCCCAGTGATGATGCGCATCGCGTCGGGCCTGGCGGCCTTGCTGGTCAGCGTCAGTGCGTTCAGCGCCGACATCCCGCTGTACCCCACCGGGCCGGAAAAAGACTCGGCCTTTTTGCGCTTTGCCAACGGCACTGACGGCGAGCTGAAACTGGTGGCCGACGGCTCCAAGGCCAGCCTGGTGCTGGCGGGCGACACGCGCGTGTCCGACTACCTGCCGGTGTCGGGCGGCAGTGCGCCGGTAAAGGGCGTGTTGAGCCAGGGCGGTCACAGTGTGGACCTGTCGGTTGCCGTCGCCCCGGGCGAATTCGTCACGGTGGTGGCGGTGCCTGAGGCCAAGGCCGGTCTGCGCCAAGTGGTGATCCATGAGCAGCCGGATGACTTCAACGCCCTCAAGGCGTCGCTGGCCTTTGTGAACGCCGACGCCGCGTGCACCGACGCCACCCTGGTGGCCGTGGCGCAAAAGGCCGAGCTGTTCAAACAGGTCGCGGTCGGCGCGGTGCAGCGGCGCATGATCAACCCGGTAGCACTGTCGGTGCAGCTCACCTGCGCCAGCGCGCCGGTGGGTCAACCGTTGAACCTCAGCCTCAAGGCGGGCGAGCGCTACAGCGTGCTGGCGCTGCCGTCGGCCAGCGGCTCGCGGCTGGTGTTTGCCGCTGACACACTGGCTAACTGACGACCATGGTCTTTGCCTCGCTGGAATTTCTCACGCTGTTTTTGCCGGCCTTCCTGCTGATTTACGCACTGGCCCGCCCGGGCTGGCGCAACGTGATCCTGCTGGTGGGCAGCTGGCTGTTCTATGGCTGGCTGAGCCCGCTGTTTCTGAGCCTGCACATGGTGTTGACCGTGGTGGCGTGGGTCGGCGGGCTGCTGGTGGACCGGTCCCGTGAGGACGGCAAGGGCCGGGTGCGGCTGCTGGCCGCGCTGATCGTGTTCAACACCGGTGTGCTGTGTTGGTACAAGTACGCCAACATCGTTGCGGGCACCGTGAGCGAGGTGTTCACCTGGTACGGCGCGATGCCGCTGGAGTGGCAGCGCGTGGCGTTGCCTGCGGGGCTGTCGTTCATCGTGTTGCAGGCCATCTCTTACCTGGTGGACGTGCACCGCCACACCGTGCCGGTGGAGCGCAGTTTTATCCACTACGCCACCTACATCTCGATGTTCGGCCACTCGATTGCCGGGCCCATCATTCGTTATGACTGGGTGCGCCGCGAGCTCGAGCAGCGTTATTTCAACGCGACCCATTTTGCCTTGGGCGCCCGGCGCTTCATGATCGGCATGGCCATGAAAGTGCTGGTGGCCGACACCCTGTCGCCGCTGGTCGACATCGCCTTCCACCTGGACAACCCAAGCTTTATCGATGCCTGGCTCGGCTGCCTGGCGTATTCGCTGCAACTGTTTTTCGACTTTGCCGGCTACAGCGCCATGGCCATCGGCCTGGGCCTGATGCTGGGCTTTCACTTCCCGGAAAACTTCAACCGGCCGTACCTTGCCAGCAGCATCCAGGACTTCTGGCGGCGCTGGCACTTGTCGTTGTCCAGCTGGTTGCGCGACTACCTTTACATCGCCCTGGGCGGCAACCGTGACGGCGTGTGGCGCACCTATCGCAACCTGTTCTTGACCATGGCCATCGCGGGCTTGTGGCACGGCGGCGACAGCTGGAACTACCTGCTGTGGGGGGCGGCGCACGGCATTGCGTTGTGTGTGGACCGGGCCTGGTCGCGCTCAAGCCTGCCGGGTATCCCGCCGCTGTTGGCGCATGGGTTGACGCTGTTGTTCGTGTGCCTGGCGTGGACGCTGTTTCGGGCGCCGGACTTCCATTCGGCGCTGACGATGTACGCCGGCCAATTCGGCCTGCACGGCCTGGCCCTGGGCGATGCGTTGGCCGTGGCCTTGCGCCCGGCCCACGGCATGGCGGCGCTGCTGGGGCTGGTGTGCATTGTCGCGCCGCTCTGGCAGGTTCGCGTTGAGCGCAGCCTGGGCACTCGGCCCTGGTTTGTGCTGGGCGCCGCGCTGTGGCCGGTGGTGGGGTTTGTGCTGTCGTTCGCGCTGATTGCCAGCCGCGACGCGGTGCCGTTTCTGTACTTTCAGTTTTAAGAGAGCCCGACGATGCCTGCTCCTACCGCGCCGACGCCCCCGACTGAACTGGCCCTTCGCACCAGCCCCTTGGCGGGGTGGGTGCTGGTGCCTTTCCTGGCTGCGGGGCTGTTGTCCTGCGCCTGGCTGATGATCGTTGGCCCGGTGAGTGTTGTGCCGCAAACCGTCGATCGCGGCATGCTGCTGCACGGCGAAGTGACCCACCGTTTTGCCAAAGAGCTGGCCAAGGCGCCGATGGCGATCCAGGCGGCCAACCTTGAGCGCGGCGCCAGCTGGCTGGTGTTTGGCGACACCGGCCCGCGCGTGCGCCAGGGGTGCCCGGGCTGGTTGTTTCTGGCCGACGAGTTGACGCTGAACCGGCATGCACAAGACAACGCGCGCACCAAAGCCCAGGCGGTGATCGAGGTGCAACAGCAGCTCGCCAAAAAAGGCATCGACCTGCAAGTGCTGGTGGTGCCGGACAAGTCCCGCATCGCCGCCGCCGAGCGCTGCGGTGTGTACCGCCCGGGGGTGCTGGATGGGCGTATCGCGCAATGGAGCGGGCCGTTGCAGGCGGCCGGTGTCCAGGTGCTGGACCTCACCGACACCCTGCAACCGCTTGGCCCGCAGGCGTTCCTGCGCACCGACACGCACTGGAGCGAGCCGGGTGCGCAGGCGGGCGCGCAAGCGTTGGCGCAGCGCATTGCCCAGCGCGGCCTCACAGCCACGCCCCAACAGGCGTTCGGGTTGACCCACGCGCCGCTCGCGCCGCGCCCGGGTGACCTGGTGCGCCTGGCGGGCCTTGACTGGTTACCGGCCCGTTGGCAGCCGGTGGGCGAGTCGGTCGCGGCCAGCAGTGCCCATGAGCAGGGCCCGGCGACCAGCGACCCGAATGATCTGTTTGGCGATGCGGGCCTGCCCACCGTCGCGCTGATCGGCACCTCGTTTTCGCGCAACTCGAACTTTGTCGGCTTTTTGCAAAAAGCCCTGAACGCGCCGATCGGTAACTTCAGCAAGAACGGCGGCGAATTTTCCGGCGCGGCCAAGGCGTATTTCGACAGCCCGGCGTTTAAACAAACACCGCCCAAGCTGTTGATCTGGGAGATTCCGGAGCGGGATCTGCAGACGCCTTACGACCCGATAAGTGTTAGTCAGTAAATTGACTAAATACCGCCTGTCTAAAAGTATCTGTAGGTAAACATCAAAATAATGACACTTTCGCCCCGCTCCCACATGATGCGCAGACAAGGGCGCCCACAAAAAGACCTGCGGTAAGCAGCCGTACAGCTGATCTTTCACGTCTTTAAGCTGCGTCGTGAGGGGAGTGCAGGTAATGAGTCACGCTGATGAGCTGTTTGATCTGTTTGCCAGGGATGTGGCGGATGCACCGGCCACCCGCGCCAATGTGGTGGTGTTGGTGTCGGTCAATGGCGGGGTCGGCCGCAGTACGTTGGTCACCGCCCTGAGCAGCGGTTTGCAACGCCTGGGCCAGCCGGTGGTGGCGGTGGACCTGGACCCGCAAAACGCCCTGCACAATCACTTCGGCCTGGGCGCCGACTCGCCCGGCATCGGCCGCACCAGCCTGCGCAACCAGGCGTGGGACGCGATCCTGCACACCGGCTTCGGCGGGTGCCAGGTGATCCCCTTTGGCGACACCGACCTGCAACAACAGGAAAGCCTGCAACGCTGGCTCAAACAGGAGCCGCAGTGGCTGGCCAGGCACCTGGCGGGGCTGGACCTGAGCCCGCGGCACACGGTGATCATCGACACCCCGGCGGGCAACAACCCCTACCTGCACCAGGCGCTGAACGTGGCGGACGTGGTGCTGGTGATCGCTCGCACCGACGCCGCTTCGCTGGGCACATTGGCGCAGATGGAGCAGTTGCTGGCGCCGTACCTGGCGCGGGAAACCGCCCCCCGATGTCATCACGTCATCAACCAGTTGGACGAAACCTCTGGCTTCAGCCTGGACATGGCCCGGGTGTTCGAGAAACGCCTGGGTTCCAACTTGCTGGAAATGGTGCACAGCGACCCGGTCATCAGCGAGTCCCTGGCCTCCAGCAGCGACCCGCTGGACAACGAAGCGCGCAGCATGGCGTGTGACGATGTGCGCGAGTTGAGCCACCTGCTGCTGGACTCGCGCATGCTCACTTGAAGGGTCCGTTATGCCGCCAGTGGCGAGGGCTTATTCACAATCGGTTGGACGCGCAGGTCACTAAACGGTCATTTTGTGGAGCCGTTCTCATCACGCCGCAACTGCCTGTTTTGCGTGCACTTTATGCGCTGAACAAAAAATGATCAGCACGGCTTTTGGCCTGTAGTGCTTGCGGGCGCGGGCTACACCAATCTTTCATCAACAGAGTTATCCACAGGGCGGCGGGGCGGCAAAATGCCCTTTATTCGCGCTCGGCGAGCACCATCAGGTTGCGCGGCGTCAGCGGCGTGTCGCAAAAGGTGCCGACGCGCACGGTGTAGCCGTGTTCCCGCAAAAAGAGTGCACGGTCCAGCACCAGCCACATCTCCAGCGGGCGCCGAAACAGCCCACGCACCAGTTCCAGGTTTCGCACTTCGGCCAGGCGCTGCCAGCCCTGGGTTTCCAGCGCCGCCCACGGCTGTTCGCCTGTGGATAAACCCTTGAGCGCGGCCAGTTCGCGGCAATAGTCGGCGAAGGGTTTGTGCAGCCAGTGGGCGGGCAGTGACGGCGTGGGCAGGTACTCGTCGCAGTGGCGCAGTTGCCGTTGCAGCACATCGAACCCCAGCCGCCGGGCCATGGAGGTGTCCCGCTGCTGGCGCACGCGGGCGCCAGCGGTGACGGTTTCGCTCAGCGGCAACCCGAGGTCGTCCACCGACAATTGCAGCGCCGAGGCCCGGGCGGCGCCAGACAACGCTTGATAACGCTCGGCGTTGATGCGGTTGTAACAGCACGGCGCCACCGCCAGTTGAGTGCAGCCGGTGGCCGCGGCGAGTTGCAGCAGGCGTACGTGCAGGTCGCCGCAGGCGTGCAGGGCCACGGGGGTGTGGTCGGCGCGCAGGGGCACATCGGCCATCACGTCTTGCAGGCGATGGGTGACGGCCAACCCGTGGTGATCGCTCAAGGCCTGGCCTGCGGCGATCAGCGCCGGGTCGTGTTCCAGGCAGGTGAGGTGTTGGCCGGCTTGCAGCAGGCGGCGGCCGAGGTGGCCTTTGCCCGCGCACCAGTCCAGCCAGTGCTGGGGCGGCCGGGCAAAGTGCAGGGCGCTGCCGAACGCTTCGATCTGCTGCCATTTGCGCCCGGGCACGTCGACGTTCAGGCGATGGCGCGGCGGGGGCAATGGGTGTGCCGGTAACTTATCCACAGCACTGAGCGCGATGGCGTGCGCGGCCAGCTGTGGAAAAGGCGCGGGCGCTTGCAGGGCGTGGGGCTGGTTGTGGCTGGCTTCGGCCTGGGCCAGCGAGCGCTGGCGCAGCCATCGGGCAAGCTCGGGGTGCTGGGTTTCCCAGGGTAATTGCCGGTGGGTAAAGGGCCGTGGTCGCCACAGCCCCTGGTGCTCGGTGAGGAACGCGTCCAGTGCCTGGAAGCGTTCGGCGTAGTCAGCGCCCCTGGCAGGCATCGACGCGCAGCCAGCGTTCGAGCAACTTGAACGCACGCACCAGCACAAACGACATCAACAGGTAGAACAGCCCGGCGGCGAAGAAGATCTCTACCGGCAGGTAGGTGCGGGCGATGATCGTGCGGGCCATGCCGGTCAGTTCCAGCAGCGTCACCGTACTGGCCAGGGCGCTGGCCTTGAGCATCAGGATCACTTCGTTGCTGTAGGCCGGCAGGCCGATGCGCGCCGCACGCGGCAGGATGATATAGAACAGCGCCTTGGGCTTGGACATGCCCAGCGCCCGCGCCGCTTCGATTTCACCGGGCGGGATGGCTTGAATCGCGCCGCGCAGGATCTCGGCGATGTAGGCGGCGGTGTGCAGGGTCATGGTGGCGGTGGCACACCAGAACGGGTCGCGCAGGTACGGCCACAGCGTGCTTTCGCGTACGGCATCGAATTGCGCCAGGCCGTAATAGACCAGAAACAACTGCACCAGCAGCGGCGTGCCCCGAAAGAAAAAGATGTAGCAATAAGGCAGGGTGCGCACGTACCACAGGCGCGATGAGCGCGCGATGCCCAGCGGAATCGCCAGCAACAGGCCGGCAATGACGGCGATGGCCACCAGCTCCAGGGTGAGCGTGGCGCCCTGGGCCAGTTTGGGCAGCCATTTGATGATCACTTCCCAGTTCATTACACGCCCCTCGCAAAGCCGCGGGCGGCACGTTTTTCCAGGAAGTACATGCCGATCATCGACAGCACGGTGAGGCCCAGGTACATGAACGCAGCCACCATGTAAAAGGTGAACGGCTGCTTGCTGACGTTCACGCCGTTCTGGGCGTGACGCATGATTTCTTCCAGGCCGATCACCGACACCAGTGCGGTGTCCTTCATCAAGATCATGAACAGGTTGCCCAGGCCCGGCAGGGCGATGCGCCACATCTGCGGCATGATCAGCCGGGTGAAGATACGCACTTTGGACAAGCCCAGTGCCACGCCCGCTTCACGGTGGCCTTTGGGAATGGCCAGGATCGCGCCGCGAAACACTTCCGTGGCATAGGCGCCAAAGCACAGGCCCAAGGCAATGACGCCCGCGGCAAAGGCGTTGAGGGAGAGGTCGGGGTTGCCGAAAAACTCGCCCACGACACGCATCAGGTTGACCGTGCCGAAATAAATCAGGAGCACCCACAGCAGTTCCGGAATCCCGCGAACCAGGGTCGAATACGTGCCGCCAAGCCATTGCAGCGGCTTGTAGGGGGAAGTCTTGGCCAATGCGCCCGCAAGGCCGAGCACCAGGCCCAGGCACAGGGCGCAGAGGGCGAGCTTGACGGTCATCAGCGCGCCCGCGGCGAGCGCCGGGCCGAATCCGTAGAGGTCGAGAGTCATGGTTTAGTCATATCGCCAGGCAAAGCTTGAGGCCTGCGCGCTCAGGCGAGCGCGCAGGCCAGGCGGTTCAGGATCATTCGATGCTGAAAGGGAAGTACTTGTCGTTGATCTTCTTGTAGGTGCCGTCGGCCTTGATTTCTTTGAGGGCCACGTTGAGTTTCTCGCGAATCGGGTCGCCTTTACGCACGGCGATGCCGATCTTGTCGCTGTCTACGACAGGCTCGCCCTTGAACTCGTATTTGGAGCCGTCGGCGCTCTTGAGCCATTCGTACTGCACGTATTTGTCGGCGAGGATCGCGTCCAGGCGGCCGGCGAGCAGGTCCAGGTAGGCGTTTTCCTGGGTGTCGTAGAGCTTGATGGTGATGTCGCTGCCCAGCTCGTCTTCCAGGTAGGTGCCGGCCAGGGTCGCACGCTGGGCGCCGATGATCTTGCCCTTGAGGTAGGCCTTGTCGGTCTTGAAGTCGGCGGTGGCCTTGGGTGCGATGAACTGCAGTTTGTTGGAGTAGTACGGGTCGGTGAAGTCCACCGCTTGCTTGCGCTCGTCGGTGATCGACATCGAGGAGATCAGGAAGTCGAACTTCTTGGCGGTGAGGGCCGGGATGATGCCGTCCCAGTCGGAGACGTACACCTTGCAGTCCACTTTCATCTTGGCGCACAGGGCGTCGCCGATGTCCTTGTCAAAGCCGACCACGTTGCCGCTGGCGTCTTTATTGTTGAAGGGCGGGTAGGCCGCTTCGATCCCCATGGTCAGGGTTTCAGCCATGGCCGTGGCGCTGAAGGCCAGGGAGGCGGCAGCTGCCAGAAGGACTTTCTTATAGTTGCGCATGCGGGTTGCTCCGTTAGCGGTTGCTGGACATGAATTGTTTGCAGCGCGCCGAAAGCGGGTTTTCAAACACCTGCTGTGGCGATCCTTGCTCTTCGACCAGGCCCTGGTGCAGGAAAACCACTTCGCTGGACACCTGACGGGCAAAGCCCATTTCGTGGGTGACCAGCAGCATGGTGCGGCCTTCTTCGGCCAGTGCGCGGATCACATTAAGTACTTCCTGGACCATTTCCGGGTCAAGGGCCGAGGTGGGCTCGTCAAACAGGATGACCTTGGGTTGCATGGCCAGGGTGCGCGCGATGGCGGCCCGCTGTTGTTGGCCGCCGGACAATTGCGCGGGGTAGGCGTGGCGCTTGTCGGCGATGCCGACCTTGGCCAGCAGGGCTTCGGCCACTTCGGTGGCTTCGGCCTTGCTCTGGCCGAGCACGCGGCGGGGGGCCTCGATGATGTTGTCGAGGATGCTCATGTGCGGCCACAGGTTAAAGTTTTGAAACACAAAACCGATTTCGCTGCGCAGGCGGTTGATCTGCTTGCCGTCGGCGGCCATCAGCTCGCCGTTTTTGGCGGCCTTGAGCTTGAGCTCTTCGCCCGCCACCAGGATCTGGCCCTGATGGGGGTTTTCCAGCAGGTTGATGCACCGCAGGAAGGTGGACTTGCCGGAACCCGAGGAACCCAGGATCGAGATCACATCGCCGTCGCGGGCGGTCAGCGAGATGCCTTTGAGCACCTCCAGCTCACCATAGCGTTTATGCAAGTTGCGGATTTCAAGCGCGGGCGTGGCCTGGGCCATGTGCGGTCCTCATTGTGCTCTGTGCAGTCCTGCTTATTGGGCTGCCTTCCTGGCGAGGCGCCAAGCTAGCATAGCGTTCGGATGACAGCCAACCACGCGCCCGACGCTAAACAGTCGGTGTATGACAGGGTGTCGCATCGGTACAGCGGCGTGTCGCGCCATCAACAACCGAACAGCCGTTTGAACCCGAAAGGGCGCAGGTGTCGCGTAAAAAAGGGCGCGATGGTGCCACCTTTGGCCGGGGGTTGGAAGGGTTAAACGGGCAAACGGTGCTTATCAGCACTCTAATGGTGCGTCACGCGCTTTTTTGTGTGTTTCTGGTGCGCTAATTCGTCTTTGCGGTGGGTCGCACGGTAACGCTATAGCGGAATGCCATTGTTCTCAATGACTTGCGATAACAGTCAGCCTTCTCTGTAGGCCGCGTCGGAAAAGGCCTTGCAACATTTTGGCGCAATTTTTGCGTCAATAATAAAGAACGCCCCGTTGGATTCTTTTCACGAGAAAGACTGCAGGCCGGGCGGACCGTTTTCGCAAATCCTCGCAAAGGTGTGTCAATGAGTAGTACGCAAAGCTCCAATGAGCTCGAACAGGGGCTCAAACCGCGTCACGTCACCATGTTGTCGATTGCCGGCGTTATCGGTGCCGGTCTGTTTGTGGGCTCCGGCCACGCGATCGCCGCTGCCGGGCCTGCCGTACTGCTGGCTTACGCCGCCGCCGGTACGCTGGTGGTGCTGGTGATGCGCATGCTGGCCGAAATGGCGGTGGCCTCGCCGGATACCGGTTCGTTTTCTACTTATGCCGACCGGGCGATCGGTCACTGGGCCGGTTTCACCATCGGCTGGCTGTACTGGTGGTTCTGGGTGCTGGTGATTCCGCTGGAGGCCAACGCCGCCGCGACCATCCTCAATGCGTGGTTCCCGAGCGTTGCGATCTGGGTGTTTACCCTGTTCATCACCCTGTTGCTGACCGCGACCAACCTGTTCAGTGTGAAGAACTACGGCGAGTTCGAGTTCTGGTTCGCGTTGATCAAGGTGGTGGCGATCGTCGGGTTCGTGATCCTGGGCTTGCTGGCGATCTTCGGCCTGCTGCCGGGCAGCCAGGTCAGCGGTGTGTCGCACCTGTTCGACACCCAGGGCTTTTTGCCGAACGGTATGGGCGCGGTGCTGGCGGCGATCCTGACCACCATGTTTTCCTTCATGGGCACCGAGATTGTGACCATCGCGGCCGCCGAATCGAAAAACCCGGGCCAGCAGATTTCCAAGGCCACCAACTCGGTGATCTGGCGGATCGGCCTGTTCTACCTGGTGTCGATCTTTATCGTGGTGTCGCTGGTGCCGTGGAATGACCCGATGCTGGCGGCGGTGGGTTCCTACCAGACCGTGCTGGAACGCATGGGCATCCCCAATGCCAAGATGATCGTCGACGTGGTGGTGTTGGTGGCGGTGACCAGTTGCCTGAACTCGGCGCTGTACACCGCCTCGCGCATGCTGTTCTCTCTGGGCCGTCGTGGCGATGCTCCGGCCGTGGCCAAGCGCATCAACAAAAGCGGCACGCCGCATTGGGCGGTGATGCTGTCCACGGGCGCGGCCTTCCTGGCGGTGTTTGCCAACTACGTGGCCCCGGCGGCGGTGTTTGAATTCCTGCTGGCCAGCTCCGGCGCCATTGCCTTGCTGGTGTACCTGGTGATTGCGGTGTCGCAACTGCGCATGCGCCAGAAACGCACGGCGGCGGGCGAGAAGATCGCCTTCAAGATGTGGCTGTTCCCGGGCCTGACCTATGCGGTGATGGTGTTCATCGTCGGCACGCTGACCATCATGCTGTTCCAGGAAGCGCACCGCGTGGAAATCATCGCCACCGGGATCCTGAGCATTCTGGTGATCGTGGCGGGGCTGGTGGTGTCGAGCCGCCGCAAGGCCCAGAAAATCGGGGCGGCGGTGCTCAACTGACGGCGCAGGCCCGCTCCCACTGTGGGGGCGGGCTTGCCCGCGATGGGCTCACGGGCTTTCTGTGAGGGCCTGGGAGGCGGCGACGTAGTCGGCCTGGAATTGCGGCGATTCAATCCATGCCAGCGCCGCCGCTTCATCTTCGGTGTCGGTCACCCACTGCCGATACTCGAGCAGCGCCGCCACGATAAAGTCGGTGGCGTGCTCTTCGCCTTCCTGTTCCAGCACCAGCGCCAGCAACGGGTGCGACAGGAAAGCCATGCACAGGGCTTGCTGGCTGGTGTCGCCAGCGGTGCGCATTTGGACGAACAGTTCGGTCAAGTCCACCGATTCAAGGTCGATCCGCGTGTCGTCGCCTTCAAAGGCGTCCTGCTTGGGCGCGCCTGCGCGTTGAGTGCGGTTTTGCTTGGCCTTGGTCTTGGCCCGTTGGGCGCGTTTTTGCTGCTTGTTCGGCGAGGCCATGGGCTCACGTCCTTCGGTGTGGATCGGGGTGGGGTATTGAAACGCAGGTTGTACAAAACCCCAAGGCTTTCTAGCGTTGCGCCACCACACGGTGCCCGGGTGTCGCGGCGGCGAGCTCGCCCGATTGCAGCCATTGCAGTGCAATGGGCCACAGCCGGTCTTGATACGGGCTGCGAAAAAACGCGAAATGCCCCACTGTTTTTTCGCCGATGTCCTGCGGGGCGATCCTCAGGTGGGTGCGCTCGCTGCCGGTGAAGTACTTCAGCAAACGCTCGATGGCCGCCTCGGTGCCAAACGGGTCGTCGGTGAGGCTGATCGCCAGTAACTGCGCGTGTACCCGCGAAAACGGCAGCGCCCCCAGGGCTTGCCCGCTCGGGCGGTGTTCATAACCTGGCGTGGGCGTGCTCCAGTCGCGCACCACGCCTGCGGGCGTGTCTTCCAGCCAGCCCAGGCGTTTACCGGGAAAGTAGCCGCACAGGGCGGTGATCAGCGGCATCACCAGGTGCCATTTGACGAACATGCGCCAGCGGCAACTCGCCTGGTAATCGCGCCAGTAGGCGAACTGCGCGCCCACCGTGACCACCCGCCGGATCACCGCGCCCGACGCCCCAAGCCCCGCCGCACAGCCACCAAAGCTGTGGGCGACCACATCAATCGGTTGCCCCGGGTGTTCGCGTTGCGCCCGTTGCAGCATGGCTTCAAAATCCAGCGTGCCCCAATCGGACCACGACGCCTTGAACCCCCGTAGCGACCCTGTGCGGGATTCGCCGATGCCCCGGTAGTCGTAGGTGATGACGTCCAGCCCCTGTGCGAACAGGTAGTCGGCAAAGCGCGAATAGTGCTGGCAGCGGACCGAGGTGGCGGCGTTGATGATCACCACGGGGCGGTCCAGGTCGGTTCTGATGTGGCGCCAGCTGAAACCGCCGATCAGGTAGCCGTCGGCGGCGGGCTCACGAAAAGCGTGGGGGGCAGGGCGGGTGGGCAGGTTCATGGGCAGGCTCGGTCCATGCGCTTTCGGTGGGGCCGTCACGGCCCGTGCGCAGTTTTATAGGACGTTGACGCTAACAAATTCGGCCCGCCACGGCGCGCAGATTTTTCCGGCGCTCGACCTTCGCGCCACAGATGCATAGGCTTGCGCCTTTGCGCCCGATCAGAGCAGCCCCATGACCCGCGACACCCTCGAGCAAAACCAGATCCCGGTGTATTTCGTCGCCGTGCTGTGCGCGGCGGCCTTTGGCCTGCTGGCGCCGTCGGTGGCACCTGGCCTCGGCGCCTGGGTGACCCCGGCGATTGGCGCGTTGATGTACGCGATGTTTTTGCAAATCCCGTTTCTGGACCTGCGCCACGGCCTTGGCAACAAGGGCTTCATGGCGGCGTTGCTGCTGGCCAATTTCATTTTGATTCCGTTGCTGGTCTGGGCGCTGAGCCGCAGCCTGGTGGCGCACCCGGCGATTTTGGTGGGCGCGTTGCTGGTGTTGCTGACCCCCTGCATCGACTATGTGGTGGTGTTTACCCACATCGGCAAAGGCGACTCGCGGCTGATGTTGGCGGCGACGCCGGTATTGTTATTGCTGCAACTGCTGCTGTTGCCGGTGTACCTGGGCGTGATGCTAGGGGAGCAATGGCAGGGCCTGGTGCGGGTGGGGCCGTTTGTCGAGGCGTTCGTAGGGTTGATCGTGGCACCGCTGGTGCTGGCGGTGCTGACCACGTCCTTGTCGCGGCGCTCACGGGGGGCCAGGGCATGGTGTGACGCGTGGGCCTGGTTGCCCGTGCCGGCCATGGCGCTGGTGTTGGTGGTGGTGATCGGCTCGCAGATCTCGACGGTGGTGCGTGATCTCGACCGGTTGGTGCCGGTGGTTGCGGTGTACCTGGGTTTTGCGCTGCTGGCGCCGCTGTTGGGGGCCTTGGCGGCCCGGCTGTTCAGGCAGCCCTCGACGCGTGCGCGGGCGGTGACGTTCAGCGCCTGCACGCGCAATTCGCTGGTGGTGTTGCCGCTGGCGCTGGCCTTGCCCGAAGAGATCCGTGGGCTTGCGGCGGCGGCGGTGATCCTGCAAACCCTGATGGAATTGGTGGCTGAACTGGTCTATGTCCGCCTGATCCCCAGGCTAGTCTGGCCCGCTGATCGCTAGAGCGGCGAATGTTCGGCTTTGTTCAGGCGTCATTCAGGCAGGTGTTGGGCAACATGAGCCGGTCATCCACCTGAACGGTTTGAACCATGGACCTGCTCACTCGCCTTCGAATGGAATCGTCGGGCATTTTTCTGATCGCCTTGCTGCTGTTTACCCTGGGTATCTGGGACCAGTCACCGCAAGGCTTCGACGGCCGCTGGGCGGTGTTTATGCAGGAGATGTTCCGCCACGGCGCGAGCTTGTTTCCGACCACCTACGGCGAACCTTACCCGGACTACCCGGGCACCGCGACCTGGTTCAGCTACCTGTTTGCCCGCCTGTTCGGCGCGCCCAATCTCTTGGCCAACATGCTGCCCACCGCCTTGGCGTCGGCCGGGGTCATGGCGTTGACCTACCGCTTGCTGGCGCCGTCGAGCCGGGTGTGGGCGTTGCTGACGGTGTTGCTCACGGCCCTCACCGCGCAATTGTTGGAGAAGTCGCGGTCGGTGTGCCTGGACCAAATGGTCTCGCTGTTGTGCCTGGGCAGCTTCTACCTGCTGCACAGCGGCGAGCGCCTGGGGTCGCGGCTGCGCCAGTACGCGGTCTTTCCCTTGTGGGTGCTGGCCTTTGCCATTCGCGGGCCGCTGGGGCTGATCGAGGTGTGCGCGGTGGTGTGCGTCTACCTGGCGCTGAGCCCGGCTCGCACCCGGGAAGCGCGGATTTCGCTGCTCAAAAAGGTCATTGCCCACGGCGTGATCGGCGGCGTCCTGCTGCTGGCGTGCTGGTGGTTGTTGTTGAAGCTGGCCCGTCTCAGCGGCGGTGATGCGTTTGCCGACGAGGTGTTCAGGATGCAGATGGCCGGCCGTCTGGGCGATACCGGCGAGCCGTTTTACTTTTATTTCAAATTGAGCCTGTACCGTTACTTCCCGGTGATACCGCTGGCCCTGGCCACGCTGATTGCCCTGCGCCATCGGTGGTCTGCGCGGCATGAAGATGCCGACGTGCAGCTGATGCTGCGCCTGGGCGCCTGTGGCCTGGTGATTCTGGTGGGCTTGTCGGTGCCGCACTTCAAGCGCGCGTACTACATCGTGCCCATGGTGCCGATGTTTGCCGCTGTGGCGGCGTATGGGCTGTTGCAGGCGCGCGGCTGGCTGGTGGGCGTGCGTCGCGGTTATGAGTGGCTGGTGACGGCGCTGCCGCTGTTCGGGGTTGTGGTGGTGTGTGTGTGTCGGCACCTGTGGCACAAGCACGGTTACTGGCCGCAGGTGTCGGTGCCCGCGCTGGTGAGCGTGTTGATTGCCCTGCAAGTGGCGGCCCTGGTGGCCCGTCGGCGCCTGCGGGGTGACGTGGGGCGGCGGTTGGTGGTACTCAGCGTGATCGCCCTGGCGGCCCAATGGTGGGTGTTGATCAAGGTGGTAGAACCGGCCCAGGACCTGCAATTCGACACCCGCACATTTGTGGGCTCGGTCGAAACACTGCGCCGTGAAAACCCGGGGCCGCTGGTGTTTGTGAACCTGGGCAAGGACACCTGGGCGATTCGCTACATCATGAACCTTGACCACGACGAACAGCCGCTGTTTATCGACGGCGACGCGCTTGAGCGCCTGGGTTCGCTGCCGCATCCGGCCTGGGTGATCGTGCCCCGCAAGGAGGTCGGGTTGCTGCACGGTACGCCGCTTGCGTCGATTGCGCCTGCGTTCAGCGGGCGGCTGAACGACAATCCGCTGCTGGTGTTCTGGGTGAAGTAACGCTGGCCTGTTTTGGCAAGGCCAAAAAAAACCTGCGCAAGGCAGGTTTTTTTCGGCCGCGCTCGATCAAGACGCTGCGAGGGTCGGGATCTGCATACCGATCTTGGCCGAGGCGAAGTTCAAGTCACCGCTGGCGATCGACTGGGCTTTGAAGCCTTGGCCAATCAGGTCCTTGATGTAGAGCTTGTTGTAGATGAAGGCAAACACGAGGGTGCTGAAACCCATGGTGATCACAGCGAGCACGAACTGAATCAGGCCGTACTTGAGGTCGCCACGGAACAGGGCCGGGAAAAAGCCGAAAAAGAAGGTGGTCCACGAAAAGCCGACGGGCGCTTCCTTCATCGAACCCGTGTTGGGGTTTTTGAAAATGATCGAGGTGTATGCCATTTGTTTCTCCATGTGCCCAAAGGGTCGGTAGTACGCCGGGCAGTCGTATTACCGTGTGGTGCAATACGGTGTGGGCCTTAGTCGACAATTTCCCAGATGATGTTGTCGTCATCGACCATGACCTTGACGATCAGGTTTTCCGGGCCATCGGGGCCCTCGACTTCCACCAGCCCGCGGTATTTGTTTTTGCCGCGTTGGATCAGCGTCAACTCTTTGATCGTGTTCTCGCCGGGGGCGTCTTTGTCCCACTCCTCCTGAATGCTTTCCCTGACCTCCTGGGCCAACTCTTCATTCGCAGCGTGAACGACGCCGGGGCCAAGCAGGCACGCAGAGAGCGCCAAGGCGGTCTTGATTCTTCCGGGTGTGCGGATCATGGGCGGGTCCTTGAAGGGGCAGTCACGGGCGCAGTCCTGCGCCCGCCGGGCATCAAGCCTGTGGCTGGGTAACCTGGCCGCGCAGGATGTGTTGCTTGCGCTGTTCTTCAGCCAGGTCGTTGATGCAGTAGTTGATGTAGAACGCGTGCAGGAAGACGGTGTAGAAACCGTTCATGCGCAGGTCGATCTGGAATTCCCGGAGGGCGTATTCCGACAGGGCGCTTTTGGCCTTGAAGGCCCAGACGATGTACAACACGCTGGCGCCCAGCTTCAGCACCAGGGCCAGGAAGGCCACGGGCAAATAGTCGTCTGTGGACAACAGCTGGCCCAGACCCATGCACACCGCCACCCAGATGATGTAGGTGTTATCGACAATGCGGATCTTTGTGGTGTCACTGATAACCTGGTTGTTTCGGGAGAGCCACAACAGCATGTAAAGACCTGCGGTCGCCATGGTCAGCAGCACCAGGGTCCAGGTTTTGGTGTCGATCTTGTCTTTCAATTCGTTGATGTTGGACATAACTGTTCCGTGTCGAGAGCTGGCGGGGGGGGATGAAGCCGGGAGGGGAGCGAGGGGGTACGCAGCGTGTGGCTCGCCATCCGTGGCATTCTGGTAAATAGTATCATATTGATACTAGCGTGGTTGGCGGGAGGAGCCTGATTCGCATGGCGAGGTGTTTTGTGCCATTCGCGCCAGGCGCAGCATGAGCAGGCGATTACTCGCCTGACCAGTACCAAAGCGTTTCGCCCCAGCTGGAACCGGTGAAGCTAGGCATTTCTTCGCCTGATTGAAAGTACTGACGAGAGTTAACCTGCGCGGGGCTGAACCAGTAACCAGCCCTACTACAAGGTTGGCCTGCTTCAATACGAGAAGGCGGGCGCGAGCTGGTTTCCTCCTGGTCAAAGCGTGCATACCAACGGTCTGTGCTGTCTTTTTCAAAACAATTGCCATAAGGCGAATAGCTATGCAATTGATCAGGGTTGGGAATGCGTACAGGCTTCACAACCTTATTGACGGCGACGTAAGCGGGTGGTGGTCCATCCTCCAACGCGCCAAGCTCTGGGTATTCGCCAGCACGGATGATCAGTCCATTGTTATAGGTGAGTATTTCGATGTCGCCACGGTTACTTAAAGCATGACGAATGGCTGATTCACCGCCAAGACGCTCTACAAAGGTGTTTCCGAGGACCGTGTACCAGTTCACGCCTTTTATGTGGTCAATCAGTTCGAGCGTTGAGATGTGCGCCGTCGAATCGACATCCAAGCCAGCGTATTGTTGAGCTAATTCATATTCTGTAGGCATGTAGCTGAAATAGTCATACGGGAGGATGCTCGACAAACCACCGTGACCGTGCTCTGCGCTGACTTGATTACATAGATACACAAGCCATTTTTCATAACGGGCACGCCCATCAGGTTGTCTCAATATTGACCACGGCATAACCAATTTAATATAAGAGCGCTTTAGATCGCCATGTATCGCAAAAGAATTCAACATTGACAAGCTGTAGTCATTGGCTTCAGTTGACTTGGATGCACTGCCCAAAAACCAGCTGAATTGATCGTTTGGGTCGGTCTCCAATATCTGCTGGCGGGCTTTATTGAACCCGGCGCCTGTTAATTTTTTGAAACGGCGATAAACCATTGATTTGAGCTGGGAATAAAAGTCTTCGTGGAATTTCGCGAAGCACTCATCGATTTTGAGCTTGGTATCAAGGGTGTAACCCTCCTTAAAGTACAAGGTGATGATTAATCCCAGCTTTACCACCGAGGTGCCATCAGGCAACTCAAAAGCCAGATCAGGGGCGCGCCCGGCCAATTTTTCCAATACATTCATATGCAATCTCTTTTAACCGGCCGGCAATGCGGCAGTGACGGCAGCACCGCCTAAAACGCTGGCTAATACCGCCCACGAAAGCTGGGCCAATCGGATAATTACCAGCAAACCAGCGACGATTGCGGCGGGCATTCCGGCCGCGACCAAGGCCGTGCCAATTGCAAATGCCACCACCACAGTAGCGGCTGCAATGCCGAGATCAATCAGTACCTGCACCCAATCTATCTGGCCTAGCACTTCCAGCGATAGATCGGTGTAGCGCTGAACCTCCTTCCAGATTGCCCGCAATTGCTCGTCAGTCCAACGCAGTACCTGAGCCCCGGTTTCGCTGACCCATTCCCAGGCTCTTTGTGACTCGCGACGTACCCAGTCACCCTTGATACTCAGCCAGGTGGCGGCGTCTTCTAGGTGCTGCTGAACTTCTTGGGACAACTGCCGGATACCTTGGGCGCCTTGCTCTAAAAGGCTGTCTACCGCTGTCTGAACCTGTTGGGTCCAATGTTCGACATTCGCAGGCCTTGGTGTTGGCTCTGGACCGTATGCCGGAACTGGGGCTGGGGCAGGTCTTGGCGGGTTATCCGTGTTCGTTGGCGGCACCAACGAGGGCCACTGCAACGGACTAAATTGGCCAGTGGGTTGGTGTTTCTTGTTGTATTGGCGGTCACGTTTAAGATCGTCGTCGTCCCGGCAGTCGCTAATCTCAAGCACACTGAAACGGTTTGAGCTGCCTGCTATTTCTGTATAGGCGATTTCCTGTTCTGCTAATAGCTGATCGCCCGGAAACTTGATCTCTACTAACCGCTCCAGATTGTCTGGATGTATGACCCCTTGATGATCCGGTCCCGCTTGCCCAGGCCAGCGTAGTGCACGATTTTTTACGATGATCACATCAGGTCTACGCAAAAAACCTTTGGTCATCCCGAGCGGAAATGGGAAGAGCGTATGGCGGCGCGTAGGGTCAGGTGCTTGTCCGGGTAATGTTAATGATGTGCTCAAAAATGGCTTCGGAGGGATAGTCGTCATGTCGAAACTGACTTCGGCTTTATAGTCCCAGTAAAAGTCTCGACGGTACTCATCGGCCCGAATCAACCCGCTCATGACCAGCTGTTTCAACTTCACTTCGGTAATTTCACCATTGGGGAGTAGCTTGATCGACAGCCTTGGGAAACGAGCAGCGTAATTGGCTTTTTCCATCAAGTAAGGCTTATTGGTTGGATTGGGCAGTCTGGCCCGAGTTTCCGTTCCCTCAATACTCGTCGTGGTGCATCCCTGCGGTGTTTGCGGTTGGACAGTAGCCATGTTATTCGCCCTCCGAGTTGGCGTTTCGATAGTCCAGATTCATTTCTCTGGGTGTACTCTCACCAGCCCTGATTAAGGGTTCCCACGATTCAGGCTTGCGCAGAGGAGTCATAAGATCCACGTCAGTTGGATCGCGACTGTGCACCCAGAAGGTCTTGCCTTCCTCGTTCGTGTAGCCCGCCAGACGGCCGCCGTCCGCACGTAGGAGGGTGTAGGGGGTGCCGACCAAGGGGGCGCCGGTTTTGTCATCCAGCAGAACGTAGCGGGCCTTGTGGCTGCGTGAAGCGCCTTGCAGCAGCTTACCTGCTGTGTCCTTGTCTACGGCGCCCGGTAGCAACGGCCCCGTTATCTTGAGCCCTGAGCCGGAACCTGGCTCGCCTCCCGAATTGATCTTGACGTTCGCCCCGCTGATGGTCACGCCACCGGCATCAACTTTGACGAAGCTCCCACCTGCTTTCGCGGTCAATTCCATACCGCCCTCTACTACAACCTTTTCGCCAGCGTAATAGTGAATTTCCTGGCCAACTTCGATGAGTTGACCCGTACCGACTTTGATGTGACGGGTCTGGGCGACAGTCAGGTGATCATTGGCGCGGGCTTCTGTTTTACGGTCGGCGTGGGTAATGCGATGTTCTTCCGATTTGAATTCGCAGAAGGTATTGGCCTCAACCGTATCGTGACGTTCGTTGCCGACTCGAATCCTCTGATCGTGCTCGACGTTTTCGTCCCAATCACGTTGGGCGTGCAGGAATAGTTGTTCCTGACCTTTTTTGTCTTCAATGCGTAGTTCATTGAAACCCTTGCCGCCCGGTGAACTGAGTGTTTTGAACACGCTGCGGGTTTTATTGACCGGGAGGTTGTAAGGCGCGGCGTTCTCTTTGTGGAAAAGGCAGCCGGTGACCAAGGGTTGGTCGGGGTCGCCTTCAAGGAACGTTACCAGTACTTCCATGCCGATGCGTGGGACCGCAATACCGCCGTATGCCATGCCAGCCCAGCCGCTAGCCACGCGTAGCCAGCAACTGGCGTGGTCATTGGCTTGCCCCAGGCGGTCCCAGCGAAATTGCACTTTGATTCGGCCGTATTGATCACAGTGAATTTCTTCACCTTCAGGGCCGGTAACCACTGCTGTCTGGCTGCCCAATCCTGTGGGTTTCGGGTGGTCAAGGGGTGGTCGGTAATGGGCGTCCCAGGGGGCCGCCAGAAACCGGTTACGGTAGCCCTGATGGAAGTCGTCGTGGTCGTGGCTGAGGTCGCAGGTGATCGACTCGCCGAGCACCTGCGGTTGTTTGCCTTCGTGGATAATTTCCAGAAGTAGCCAGAGGTCGTTCCATTGGCTGCGGGGATGATCACTGAGGGGGAGGAAGTGTCCGGTACTTAGCGAAGGCTCATCACCTTTGCCTTCGGCTAGTTGGTAATCGCTACGATGGCGCTCAAGTGCGCGGGCTGCCCGTTGCTTACCGCGCTCACGATGGGTGAAGCGGCCAGGGTAGTCATAGTCTTCCAGGTCCGGCAGAAAACCACTTTTGGCCGTGCCTTCGGGCGGTAGGCGCGGCTTTTCAAAGTCATAGTCACGACGGCTGACGCGGGTGGTACGGGTTTCCAGGCGCAGGTTAAAACGGTTGATGACCGGCTTGTCGGCCGCCATCCCCGAATCTTGCTGATAGGCCACCGGTGATAGCTTGCGAAATATTGTCTGGTCGTCACCGAATACGAGCTTGTGTCCTTGGGCGCTGTGCTGGAAGTGGAAGTGAATGCCCTCTTCCTCACAGAGGCGCTGGATGAAATGAAGATCGGATTCGTCGTATTGGGTGCAGTAAACACGTTCGGGATAAGTTGCGCCGAGTTGAAAGCTGTAGGCGTCGCAAAGAATGCCACGTGCTTCCAATACCTGGGCGATGATCTTCGGCACGGTAAGGTGCTGGAATATTCGTTGGTCGCAGGTGTGAGCCAGGTAGCTCAGTTGTGGCGTCAACGTGACGCTGTAGTGCGTCAGATATTTGCCTGAGTCGCCCTGAGCAACGCGATACACCACGCCATGGGCAATGCCCTTGCCGCTGGGGCCAAAGGTGAGGCACGCCGGTTTGTGCAGTAGCTCTTCAAGCTTTAGGTCGGGGCGCGCGCTGACCAACTCAATGTCAAAGCTGTATGGCTGATTGAGGGCTTCACGACCGACGAAACTCACCACTTGAAGGTCAGTGGATGCGCCTTCCAGTGTCAGGAATATGTGCGTTGCATGAGCGTGCAGCATGCTTTGATCCAATCCATGAATATCGACTTTCGATGGTGCTGGACTGAATTACCGGCTTCAAAGGTTGAAGGCATGAAGAATGGAAAAATCAGAGATTTCCTGCGTGTCCATCGGAAAAGCACGAAGGCCATGGGGCGGGGTTATGGAAGTCTGTACGGAGGCAGTGGCGAGTGCTCAGAGGCTTTATGGCGCGCCCGGGGCAAGCGAAAGGGGGTTGTGAGACCGGGCGGTTTTTCCCGTTATATGCCCCTCGCAACCCCTTGCCACGTGTCAGATAGTTTGCTGATTGACTCGCGAAGACAGCTGCTCGGCTGATTCTTTGCGCTCCGAATATCTGTCCACCAGGAAATCCTTGCGGTCGCGCAGCAGTACCGTGAATTTCACCAGTTCCTCCATCACATCGACGACTCGGTCGTAGTAAGGCGTAGATTTCATTCGATTTGCGTCGTCGAACTCCGTATAGGCTTTCGGTATGGAAGACTGGTTCGCGATGGTGAACATGCGCATCCACCGACCCAGCACGCGAAGCTGATTGACCACGTTGAATGACTGCGAACCGCCACAGACCTGCATGACCGCAAGGGTTTTGCCCTGGGTCGGACGGACGGCACCGAGTGTCAGAGGGATCCAGTCAATCTGCGCTTTGAATACGGCCGACATCGCACCGTGACGCTCGGGCGAACACCACACCTGACCTTCCGACCACTGCACCAGATTCAGCAGCTCCTGTACCTTCGGATGCTCAAGGGGAGCCTCGTCGGGTAACGGTAGACCTGACGGATTGAAAATACGCGCCTCAGCCCCGAAGTGTTCCAGCAGGCGAGCAGCTTCCTCCACCAGCAGACGGCTGAATGAGCGCTCGCGGGTGGACCCATACAGCAAGAGGATTCGCGGCTTGTGAGTGCTTGAAGTGATTGCGGGTACGTTGCTATCAAACAGGCTGAGGTCCAGATGGGGCAATTCTTCTGACATGTGTCCTCCCGCTTAGAGCGTTCCGATTAAATCCAACTCGCGCTTGAGTGCTTGCGGGCTGGTGGAGCTGAATGCAAGCGCGAAGAAAGCCTGGCAGCGTCTTTCTATACGGCCCAGGGTCGCCACGAACGCCGCGTTCACTGTTTCCTCATCGCCGACGACCTCTGAAGGATCTTCCAGCCCCCAATGCGACTTCAGCGCGGGGCCGAAATAAACCGGGCAAGATTCGCCGGCGGCCTTGTCGCAGACGGTAATTACGATATCCGGAGGGCAGTTCTCGAACGCATCGTTACCTTCGCTGTTTAGGCCCTGTGTCGAAATGCCTGCGTGTTCCAAGGTGATCAGGCTGCGAGGCAGCACCTGCCCCTTGGGGAAGCTTCCAGAGCTCACAGCTTCAAAACCCGCGGGGGCCAAATGATTAAACATGGCCTCGGACAAGATGCTGCGGCAGCTATTGGCCGTACACATGAACAAAACTCGCATAAGTCATTCCTGCCGCCGCAAGGCGGGCGTCAAAGGCTCAGCCGAATAGCCAGAGCAGAAAGGGTGATCAAGAGAACGGGCAGGGTCAGCACGATGCCGAGCTTGAAGTAGTAGCCCCACGTGATGCGCATGCCTTTGCGTTCCAGCACATGCAGCCAAAGCAGGGTGGCAAGACTCCCGATGGGCGTGATCTTCGGACCCAGGTCGCAACCAATGACGTTGGCGTAGATCATTGCCTCACGCACGACACCCTCTGCCCCACTCGCTTGGATCGACAATGCCCCCACCAGCACGCTGGGCATGTTGTTCATCACTGACGACAGCGCAGCTGAAATCAGGCCGGTGCCGATGGTGGCGCTCCACAATCCCTTCGTTGCCAGGTGGTCAAGTAGTTGGGTGAGAAGGTTTGTGAGGCCCGCGTTATTCAGGCCGTAGACAACGAGGTACATGCCGAGCGAGAAGATCACCACCTGCCAAGGTGCTTGGTGTAATACCCGACGAGTCGAGATTCTGTGGCCTCGGGCGGCTACTGCCAAAAGGATTGCTGCGCAGGTCGTTGCAACTGCGCTGATCGGGATGCCGAGCGGCTCCAGCGCAAACAGCCCTGCCAGCAGAACGATCAGCATCCACCCGCCTACAAAAAATGTCGCGGGGTCACGGATGGCGGTTTTAGGTTGTGGCAATGCTTCAAGTGGATACTGCTTGGGCAGGTCTTTGCGAAAAAACACAAACAACACGAGTAGCGTGCTGGTAACGCTCGCCAGGTTCACCGGAACCATGACAGCGGCATATTCAGCGAAGCCGAGGTGGAAGTAATCGGCAGAAACGATGTTGACCAAATTGGAGACGACCAACGGCAGGCTCGCCGTATCCGCGATAAATCCCGCGGCCATGACAAACGCCAGCGTTGCTGCGGGCGGGAAGCGCAGCGCGATCAGCATCGACATGACAATGGGCGTCAAGATCAGCGCTGCGCCGTCGTTGGCGAACAGCGCTGAGACAGCGGCGCCCAGCAGCACAATGAACGCAAACAATCGGTAACCACTGCCGTTGGCCCAGCGAGCGACATGAAGGGCTGCCCATTCAAAGAACCCCGCTTCGTCGAGCAGCAGGCTGATGACGATGATGGCGATAAAGGTTGCGGTGGCATTCCAGACGATGGCCCAAACCGTCGGGATGTCATGCAGTGAGACGGCCCCCACCGCCAGGGCGAGCATAGCGCCCAGGGCAGCACTCCAACCTACACCAAGCCCCTTTGGTTGCCAGATGACCAGGACGAGTGTGAGTAGAAAAACAGCAACGGCAGAAAGCATGTGGAGGCTCGCTAAGAGGGTGTCAGCAGCAGGCGGAATCACGGACCGGGCGTCCATCCATATTCTTCAAGCGTACGGCGTTGGTCCCTAGCCACTCGGCGTTAGCCAGTAAGGTCACCTCCAGCATTTCACTCACCCACGTTGGCAGGTCAGGATTGAGGCGGTAGTAAACCCACTGGCCTTGGCGACGGTCCAGCAACAGCCCGCTGCTGCGTAACTGCGCGAGGTGACGGCTGATTTTCGGCTGGCTGTCATCCAATGCGCACATCAGCTCGCAAACACACAGCTCGCCTTGGCTTGCGATCAGTAACGTAGCTCGTACGCGTGTTTCGTCAGCGAGGCTTTTGAAGACTTCCGGGGGGGTGATCATAGGCGTGCCATTAAATGTGGATAATCGAATATACGCATATCCATATATATTTGGCAACAATCAGGCCTGAGCGCAAGACAGCCGCTGGCCAATAGGCGCTAGGGAAGAGGGGCTGAATACGGCTCGGGGATTTGGGCTGTACGTGCGGGGTTCTGGGTGTCGCCTATCCGGCAGGGTGATGCCATGCAGGCATTCAGCGGCGATGATTCAAAGTCTGTCCGGCGCCCTGTGTACCCATGCGTGACGGGTTACAGCACTCCGAAAAGTAAAAACCCCCGAGACCTTTCGGAATCGGGGGTTTTCGGTATTTGGTGCCCAGAGACGGAATCGAACCGCCGACTCGTTGCACCGATACCCAAGCCCAGTAAATGCTGGGTGCAATGCCCGCAGGTTGCAGTTTAGTGTACCAGATATGTGTATCAGCGCTGCCCGAATGCAGTGCTTTTCAATTAGTGTCGTACCTAGGCTCTGTGTCGTTCTCGGATTCATCATCTGCATCATCGTCGTATGCCTCGCCAGCCTTGAATCCACAGCGCTCCATGAACATCCAAGCCTTCAACCAATTATTGACCTCGTTGATTTTTAAGATCGAGATGTCCGCCTCCCAGCCCTGTCCAGCTGCTTCTTGGGCGTAGAGTCCGTTGACGTATCCAGTAAATGCCTCTCGCATGATTCCCGTAGGCCGGAATGCAAAGTTATGGGTGAAGACAACTTCTTGAGCGTTAGTCACGATTGCACCCCAATACGGCGTTTCTACTTCCGCATCGTAATCTTCGGTGAGGCAATCCTTGACTGCTCGCTGTGCCAGCCGGATCAGCCGCCCATCGAAAGCTAGTGCCGGAGTTTCTAGGAAGGAAGCTCGTTCGCTTTGATCCAGCTGCGATAGAACGGAGTTAGCACGAATTGGTTCGGCGATGCGGAACGGATTGAGAGCGCAAATAAAAAGACTATTGCGATAGTAGCGAGGAATCTCTCGCCAAGGCTTTCGGATGAAGCAGAATCCGTGTAGTCGTTCGGCTTCCATCAATTGCGCGGCGTAGCCGCTTAATGCTGAGAGATGATCCACAGTCCAATCGTTGAGGCTACCCCCATCCTCTTCGCTATCAAACCAATCGTCCAAGTCCTTGAAGGAAATTACAACGCAACCCATCGCATCGTGAGACAGCAGCTCATTTGTGAAATGACGGAAGTCATCATCACTTGGCAGGTAAAGGTTTAGCTCTAAGCTTTCTATACTTCCGTTAGGGAAGCTAGGTTGGTAGACGATAATGTCTCGCTCGTTAATCAGTAGGTCGTAAAGAAAGGCTTGTTTTGTGATTTTATTGTCGAGGTTCGCGACCAATACGTTGCTGATGTCTTGATGTCCTGACAAGGCAAATATGCCTGCAATGTAGTTGCTGTAAGCGAACAGCTCAGAGAATGCGTTGCGCTCTGCCGATCTATCGACCTTTAGCTCCAAGACGAACAGGCCATTTTCATGGGTGCCTAGTAGGTCTAGCTCCATTGGTTTGGTGTGATCCGTGGGAAGCTTGACCTTTGTTCCCACAAAGGTCCCATAGCGAATAGTTCGGTGAAGGCGTTCTATTCTCGCAAATGCGCGTGCTTTGATAATTCGCCATAGTTCAAAATCAGGCTCGTCTGTGATTGGCTCAGTCGTTGAATGTGTCTCAAATTCAGGCATGTCAAATTCAGGGCAATCTACGATTACAGCCTCCAAGCCTATGGCATGTAGGTGTTTGTGAACGGCCTCTTCGGAAAACTTGGTCATGATGGTACTCAGGTTGTGGCTGCTAGTAGGTCAGTCCTAGAGTAGACGCTTGGACATGTTCGGCTAGCTGCATAACCGACTCGCTAGTGGACCAAATATGCTGCTGGTACGCGAGAGGGCACTCAGAGTTGAAAGAGTAGCAAGTTCCCCATAGCGCTTTGCCATGCACGTAGGCTTTTGTTTGGGGGGCAGGTGTGCCCACTTGAGCATATCGGTCACGCCTTTTATCAAACCCTTGATGGTCATCAGAGGTTTGATATATGGTGTCTACGGTTTGATAAATCCTTGAGGTCCATCGTGAATGTCATCGCTTATTACCGCGTCTCCACCATCAAGCAGGGAGAGTCTGGGCTCGGGCTGGACGCTCAGCGGGAGTACATCCGCATGGCTGCCGAACAGAACGGCTGGGAGATCGTTGGTGAGTTTGAGGATCACGAGTCCGGCACTGTCTCCCCTGAGCGTCGAGAACAGTGTAGGGCGGCGCTGGCGGCGTGTAAGGCGCTGGGTGCTACGCTGGTAGTGGCGAAGCTGGATCGCCTCAGCCGTGACGTGGCAGACATTTCAGGTTTGATGAAGGTCGTGGACTTCAAGGTCGCCACTATGCCGAGTGCTGACAAGTTTCAACTGCACATCTATGCAGCATTGGCTGAGCAAGAGCGGGAGTTTATTTCGCGCCGCACCAAGGACGCTCTGGCAGCGCTCAAGGCGCGTGCGAACTCCGGGGATGCGAGTGCTCGGGCCAAGGTCGAACGTCGCTCAGCAGGGCGTGCAGTAGCTCACTTGCGGGGCAATGGGGCGGCTGTGCTGGGCGCGCAGGCAAAGGCTGATGAGTACGCGGTAAGTATGGCTAACCACATAAAAGCCGCGATGTTCGATCAGTGCAAGACGCTACAGGCGCTTGCTACATGGCTGAACTCTCATGGGCACAGGACATCCCGTGGTTCCGTGTTCACACCAACGGCAGCGAGCCGACTGGTGCAGAGGTTGGGTATTCGGTTTCCGTGAGATAAGCCAATGCTCTTGCCTGTGATTTTCTTTTGATTGTACTGGTCTCTCTGGGCTGCCTCAGTAGTTCTTCGTGTACGTCCGGCTCCTACAGATAAGAAGCCCGCGACGTGCTGTAGTCCAAGTGAATTGGGGTATACAGGAATTGCGTCCCCTATAGATAAGAGAAGCGCTGCCCTGCACGCGATGTCGTTTGTGGCACAGACAGCAATTGCCTCCCTATAGATAAAAGAAACAAAAAACCACGCTGCCGACATTCGTACGGCCTTCAGCACCTTTAAACCTCGCAGCACCATCCTCGACGCTATCCATTGGATCGGCGGGCGTAGTCGTGGCCGGAGGAAACCCTATTCAGGAGAATCAAAGAATGAAAGCCAAAGCCCTGCCCGCGATTGAGCGCCTGCGGGAGTTATTCGCAGTCGATAACACCTCGACCACCGGCTTGCGTCGGCTAATCCGCGTTGGTCGCATCCCGGCTGGGGTGCCTGCTGGCACGGATAGCGGTGCCGGATACTGGAAGATCAGCGTCGATGGGCAGCAATGCCATGTGCATCGCATCGTGTACGCGTTGCGCTACGGTCAAATCCCAGATGCGCACTTAATCAGTCATGCCAATCTCAACGGTTACGATAACCGAATTGAGAACCTGCGCATTACGGCATACAGCCAAGGCACAAGGACTCGTAGCAAGCGCGCCAACGAGCTGCGGTTGCCGGAAGGCATCAGTAAAGTGGGCCGTTACTACCGCGCGCAGGTTGCAACCGCTGGCGGTGCAGTCTCCAAACGTGGGTCATTGGCTACCGTAACGTTGTGGCGGGTGAAGCAGGCAGACGCCAGCTAAGAACAGCATCTCGGCACAGGAGCACCAAGTTCCTTATACCCGCAGCGAGCGCAACGCGGTGCTGCATGGGTGGTCAGTCCTCCCCTATATCGCGGGATCAGGAAAGCCAAGGCCACCGCCGACGCTTGTGTTCAATCACCGCAGCCTCACTCCGGACCCAACAATATGAACTCGACACGGGCGCAAGTTCGCCCGGCGTTTTCGTGTGCCCGAGATTCAATGGGCCATCCAAAAGGAAAGCTTCAATGAGCATTAAATCCTCCATCTACAGCGAAGCACTAGAGCGGGAGGTTAGGTTCTCAGAGCCTAGTCGCCCGAAAGCGTTAGCGCCTTACGCCTTTGCACCTCAAGCCGGGCAGATCGGTGTGCTGGTCAACAAACGCCACATCCCATTGTGCTTAGTCACCGGCGAGCTGATCGGTTACGTCCAAAGTGCACGACCGCACGCGGTGCATGCGTATCAAGGACAAGACACGGTTTATCCGTCGATGGCGCGCACGGCAGAGTCTTTGGCGAGAGCTAGTGCAGTCCATGACCGATGGAAAGACAGCCTAATATTCTACCCTGATCGACTACTCTGTTTGCTGGATGAGGGGTTTACATCGCCCGCTGTTCGCATCCTACGGAGGCTTTGTGAGTCTTTGGTGGGGCGTAACGTCTGGTTCGGTACTCTCACCGACATTCGCGTGGGACTAGACATTGCGGAGCGTACATTCAACAGGGCTGTTGCAGAGCTATCGTCAGCTCATCTTATCGTTGTGGATAAGTTGGGGCATGGACGTAACACCAGAGTTCGCGTTCATCCATGGTATGCGTTCAAAGGTGATCGGTGTCTTCTGGATCAATACTTGGCAGTATGGATGTGTGAGGTGAGGAATTCCGGCTGCGCAGCTTAGTAGTCAACCTGCCAAATTTGGCATGTCACCTCGGCTGCGCCCCTTATCTTTGAAGGGTATACCAATTCCCCTTATTTATTCATGGAGCATGTGCGCACCCGGCTAAATCAGGTGTTCACTCCGCAGTTGTCTGTTCTTTTAGACTCAAACGGAAAGTGTCGCGAGCGGCATTCCCCACATAGGTGGTGAGTGCGTAATTCGCGGCTCCACCGACGATGACTCCGATTCCGAACGGAACCGCTTTTGCTGCGGCCTTCTGAGTGAAGGAGATGCCGATTTTGGAGAACAATTCCTTGATGACCTGAAGTGTCGGCCCCGTCAAGTATTGATACACCATGCGCACACCAGCCTTGCTCGCAATTTTAGTCGCGCCGGAAGACCCCATCTGCTCTAGGGAGCCATACAGCGCAATGATGTAAGACATGTGCTTGGCATCTTCGTTGGACATCTTGCCGTTGATGGCCATTGCCAGACACATGGTCATATCAATCTGCAGCTTCATGCATACCGAAATGTCCGCCAGTCCTCCCCCAATGGCGCTCACCATAGTGCCGATACCGGGAACGATACCCGGTAAAGCAGTGGCTGCGCCTGAGGTCGCGGCCAACTTTGAATAGCGGCTGATGATTTTGTCGACAACTGCGTCTTGAATCTTCTCGTCCGTGGCGGACGGTGCTGATTTGCGTGCCTGGCTTTTATACTGGTCAACCAGTTCGCGGGCGTCCTGTGGGCTAATGGCGATGGCTTCCACCATCTTCATTAATGAGGAGCTGCTTTCATCTTTTTCTATGGTCATGCCGGATTCCTTCCGAGAGATTTTTATCAGTCGCTTTGGGGCTGAGCGCTGACGTGGAGGCTGGAGCGTTTGATGTCAAAATAGCACTACGCTTTTGCTGGTCAAGCTTTGCAATCAGGCGCGCAAGACGATCCCCCTGCGCCCTATGTGTTACTGGCGTTCAGGTTGTGCAGATCTGGTGTACGCCAAGCCAAGTTGTCGGGCAGTCCCGGTATGCTGGGTAGGCGTTTCAGTTCTTCAGCCATCCTTGAAAGGGGCATGCTCCCGTAGTCCCTGCTCACGCTGCCATCGTTGTGCCCTGTCATGGCGTCATGCACATCCTCGGGAATTCCTACCTGTCGGCTCAGCGTTTTGAAGGTGTGGCGGAAGCCGTGAGAGGGGCTGGCAGAGCTTCGTAGCAGAGCTACATCTCGCAGGTACTTTGCCCATGCTTTGCCGACGTTTGCTCCGTAAAAGCCTGCTGGGCTCGGTTGCAGCAGGGGAAATAGCTGCCCATTCTCAGGCACGTCCTTGGCGTAGGTGAGGAAGCCATGGGACACAAGGTCATCATGTAGCGGAACGCGTCTGCGGCTGCTTGCCGTCTTCACGGTGCGGCCTGCGTCATCCTCGTCCAAGGATAGGATTGCCAGATAGGGGATACCGTCTTCGTCCTGCACATCCTTGGCAGCCAGTTGGCAAAGTTCCTCGCGTCGAGCACCTGTGTAATACATCAGCAGCGGAAGCCAGAACAGCGCTTGTCCGTAGTCTCTGCGTGGTGGTTGCCAGCCTTCCCCGTTGAATAGCGGGCTGCTGAATATCTGCCGTAGCTCGTCCTTCGTGTAGTCTTTGCGGCGGCGGTCGGCCTTCGCCTTGGCAGCATTGCCAGCAGCCTTCGCCACTCCAGACGCGTCCACGGGATTCTCTTTAATCCAGTCCATACGCACGGCGTAGCCCAGTACAGCGCCGAGTACGCGTAGGCGATTGCGGATCGTTACAGCGGAGAGCGTCGGCAGGGCTGCTGTCTTTGCTAGTTCAATCAATTGCGGGGCGGTTAACTTAGCTGCGCCCGGTGCCTTGGTTGGGAATCCTGCAAGTTTGGCTCGGTAATCCTGAACGGTGCCCCGAGTGACGGCCTGCACTGCCAAGTCGCCGTAGAGTTCAAAGAACCGGCGGATGCTGCTGCGGAATTCATCCAGTGTCTTGCGCGTACTGCGGTTGTCTCCGTCGTCAAGCAGCTTGGCTGCGCTGTAAGCCTCGAAGACTTCAAGCATGCCCTTGCTGTGGATCTGGTCTCCTCGTCGTTTCTCTGCGCTGATAGGTGCCTTGCTGAGCACGTCTGCCGTAGCGCTCCAGTCTCCTTCGTCTCGCCGCTTGGCGATGTCCGACAGCTTGAGTAAGTGCTCTTTGAATGCGCTAGTGAGCGAGTCTAAGGCAGGTGAATCCTTGGCAGGTGCCGGTATGTTCTCTGCTTTCAAAGCGCGGAGCATGTGAGGTTGGATCACGGCGCGCCAGTCCGTCTCGTCGCCCTCATCCAGCGCTTCACGGATGCTCAGCCATTCCTGATGTTGCTCAAAGCCGAATGGTGTCTCCAGCTCTACAGCGTCACCGGGTACTAGTGCCTTTCGAAATTTGCCGGACTGTTCCAGCTCATCAAGTTCGCGGTGAAACCATCGAGCAGCCAACTGCTGCACATCCTTCGCGCTGAGTATCTCAGCACCAGAGAGTTGGGCGCGTGCTAGGGCAAACGCTTCCTCGGATTTAATCCACTCAGCCGCATGCTTTCCCTTCGCTTCGTTGGCGTCTCGGGTTTGCAATGAGCGTTTGTATTCTCGTCCCAGGGCGGGGCGTAGGTCTTCAGGTACACGACGACGGAAGTAGAAGACGCCACTTTGAGGATGCTTGAAGGGTTGGGCCATGAGTGCACGAAACCGGGGGACTGTTGACCCGATTATGATACGGCTGTGAGATGCCATGTGTACCGCCTTTGTGTACCAGTTAGGCGGGCTTGGTATATCTGGCAGAAACAAAAAACCCCTGAAACCTTGCGGAATCAGGGGCTTAGATGTTTTGGTGCCCAGAGACGGAATCGAACCGCCGACACGGGGATTTTCAATCCCCTGCTCTACCGACTGAGCTATCTGGGCAACGGGGCGCATTAAACGGGTTTTTCAGGGGGTCGTCAAGCAAGTTTTCAAAAAATATTTAATTATTACCGTCGCTTACGTTCCGACCCGGTTTTTTGATCAGTTATTGAGCAGGTGGCACGTAGCCGTCGGCCTTGGCGTATTCCTCGCCGGAAAAGAACTTGTCCATTTCGCCTTGAAGGTATTTGCGGTCTTCGGCGTTCATCATGTTCAGGCGCTTTTCGTTGATGAGCAGGGTCTGGTGCTTTTGCCAGTCGGCCCAGGCCTGGGCGCTGACGTGATCGAACACGTCCTGGCCCTTGGCACCCGGGTAGGGTGGGCGCTCCAGGCCTGGCAGTTCTTCTTTGTACTTGCGGCACATTACGGTGCGGGTCATGCGCTAACTCCTGCGTTCAATACGTCGGCCGCGTGCTTGAGCAGCTTTTTCACCGGGGCGGCAAGGCCCAGGCGCGGCGGGGTGGCGAGGTTATACCAGAGCCAGTCGGCCTCGGCCACGTGATGGTCGCTCGCCTGGACGCGGACCAGCCAGGGTTCGATCGCCAGTTGGAAGTGGCTGAAGGTGTGGATCAGACCGGGCAGGGCCTGTTGGGCGCCCAGGGACAGCGCGTGCTGGTCGGCGAGGTGTTCCAGGTCGGCCAGGTCGTCCAGCTCGGGCAAACTCCACAGGCCGCCCCACAGGCCGGTCGACGGGCGGCGGTAAAGCAGGATTTCGCCTTCGCCGTTGGTGAACAGCGGCATCAGCGTGCGTTTTTGCGGGATGGCTTTGCGCGGCTTGGGAACGGGGTAGCGCGTTTCCAGGCCGAGCAGGTGGGCTTCGCAGCCTTTTTCCAGCGGGCACAGCAGGCAGCTGGGTTTGCTGCGGGTGCAGAGGGTGGCGCCCATGTCCATCATTGCCTGGGTGTAGGCGTTTACGCGGGTCTGCGGCGTGAAGCGCTCTGCGGTGGCCCACAGCTGTTTGGCCACCTTGGGCTCGCCTGGGTAGCCCTCCTGTGCGGTAAAGCGCGCCAGCACGCGTTTGACGTTGCCGTCGAGGATCGGCGCGCGCAGGCCCATGCTCAGGCTGGCGATGGCGCCCGCAGTGGACAGGCCGATGCCCGGCAGGTCGGTGAGTTTTTCGACATCGCGGGGGAATTCGCCGCCGTAGTCGGCAACCACGATTTTGGCGGTCTTTTGCAGGTTGCGGGCTCGTGTGTAGTAGCCAAGCCCGGTCCACAGGTGCAGCACTTCGTCTTCCGGCGCGGCGGCCAGTGCCTGGACCGTGGGCAGGGACGCCATGAACCGGTCGAAGTAGTTGAGCACGGTGCTGACCTGGGTCTGTTGCAACATGATCTCGGACACCCACACCCGGTAAGGCGTGATGCCCTGTTGCCAGGGCAGGTCATGGCGACCATGGCGGTCGTACCAGTGCAGTACGGCCTCTGAAAACTGCTCGGCTCTCATCGGTTGAACAAGCCCTTCAGCGCGTCTTTCAATTTGGGATTGACCTTGTCGAGTTTCTCTTCGATTTTTTCGTTGAGCTTGTTGCCGGCGGCCTTGATGGCGACCTGGCTCAGCCCGTCCTTGTCCAGGCGGCAGGCCTTGGCGCCCAGCTCCAGCGGGCCACGGCAGCGCAGGGGCACTTCGATGTTCTGGAAGTTCTTGCCCACTTCGCAGGCCGGGTCCGGTACGTCGCGCTGGTCGCCTTCGACGATGATGCCCACGCGGTAGTCCATGCCCAGCACGCGCAGGTCGATGTCACCGTTGCCGTTGACGGTCAGGCCCGGGATGCGCACTTTGAGGTCCGGGTTGCTGGCCACGCCGTTATGGAAGGTCAGGTTGCCCTTGAGCTCCTGGAAGGGCGTGTCTTTGCCCCGTGGTTCGCTGCTCAGGTTTTTGCGGTTGAGCAGGGCAATGCCGGTGCACAGTTGTTGTTCAAGGTTGGCGTTGAGCAGCACGCCGTTGGTGATGGCAAAACTGGTGGTGCCGTTGAGGCTGTCGATCAGGGCCTTTTGGCTGTTGCCGCGCCCGCTCACGTTGCTGTCCAGGGTGACCAGGCCGTTTACCGGCGGGTTCTGCCCCTGTGCTTGCAGGATGCGCTCGATCGGCACCTGTTTGATGCGGGTTTGCAGCGCCAAGACCGGAATGTCCTGACGCACATCCAGCGTGCCGTTGGCCTGGAACGTGCCGTTGTAGAGGCCGCCGCTCAGGGCGTCGAGCTTGAGCTGGCCGTTTTGCCCGGAGGCTTTCAACACGGCGTTCTGGATCGGCAGTTTGCTCAAGGTCAGTTGGCCAAATGCCAGGTCGGCGTCTACGTCCAGCGTGCGCAGGTGCGCCAGTGGCAGCAGTTTGTCGGTGCTCCAGGCGCCTTGGGTCGGGGCGTCGGGCAGCGGTGTGGTGCCACCTGCGGCCATTGCGCCGGCTTCGCTGCTTTGTACTTCGGCCTGGCGGGCGGCGCTGGCGCCCTTGGCTGCTTCGGACTTGGCCGGCAGGTAGTTGTCGGCGTTGAAGGTGTCGCCCTTGAGCTGGACCCGCAAGGCTTGCTTGGCGAAGTCCTCCACGGCCACGCGCCCGGTGAAGGTCGAGGCGTCGAGTTTCAGGTTGAGGTCTTCCATCGCAAGGCTGGTGGGCGTGCCTGTGAGGCGGCTGACCAGCTCGACTTTGCTCAGGCTGCCCGCGGCCATGGGCGGCAGGGGGCTGCCCACGCTGTTGAGGAAGGAGGCCAGGTCAAACTGGGCGATGGACAGGGCGCCATTGATTTGCGGGGTCTTGTCGAGGTCGTTGACCTTGATTTCGCCCAGCGCGCGCAACTGGTTGGCCGACAGTTTCATGCCGGTCCACTCGGCGATGTTGGCCGACAGGTCCACCAGCAACTGGCCCTGGGTGGAAAAGGACAGGGTTTTGTCGTGCAGCGGCTCACCCGTGGCTTCGCCGGTGAGTTTCATGTCTTCGAACTGGTAGCGCTTGAGCGCGCGCTGGATGCGCAGGTTGCCGTTGAGTTCGGTCTTGACCCGCAATACCGGCTGGTTGGTGCCAAAAAAGGCGGTGAGCTTGAGCGGGATGCTCGCCCCGTCGTGCACGGCGCCGGTGCTCATCTGGATGCTTTCGGCGCTGAACTGCTTGCCGGTCTGCTCGTCGTTGTATTCGACGCGGGCGTTGTTGATGGTCAGGCTGTCGATGTCCAGGCGCAGGGGCTGCGGCGGTTTTTCCGGCTTGGCGGGGGCGTCGGGCTGGGCGGCAGCGACCGGCTGTGGGGCTGCGCCGGGCTCGGGTGGCAGTTTGCCGATGTCTTCCCAGTTGCCATGGCCTTGTTTGTCGCGGGTCAGGCGCAGGTTCAGGCCCTCCACACGCACATCGCTCATCTGCACTTCGCGGCGCAGCAGCGGCAGCACTCGCACCGACAGGCCGAGCATTTGCAGGTCGGCGAACGGTTGGGTCGGGTTGGTCAGGGTCGCGACGCTGGCTTCGTGCAGCTCCAGGCCCAGCCACGGGAACAGGCTCCAGCCGATGTCGCCATTGAGCGTCAGCTCGATGTGGGCCTTGTCGCGGGCGATCTGGCGGATCTCGTCTTTGTAGTCGTTGGGATCGAAGAAGTGGGTGAGGGCAAAGCCCAGCGCCACAATGACCAGCAACAGCCCGAGAATGACCAGACCCAGGATTTTGCCGAACGCTTTCATGGGCGAGTCCTTGTGTGTCGAGTTCAAAAATGTGGCCGCAGAGTATAACGCCCGTAGGGCTGCGGCTGTTTGCACATCGTTACATGGCGTCAAACAAAACAGATATCGCAAAAAAGGTGATGTCAGTTTGGTTTTTCTGTCATCCGTAGATGCTAATCTTCGTGGGTTCGTCCGCCTTCTGCGGCTAAACGTCGCGCCAAAATGGAGCTTTACTCAACAAGAACGGCCACGCTCTGCGTGCAAGGCCGAGGGAGAGAGCGCCCGACGGACACATACTAATAACTGGGGGAAACACCAATGAGCACTAGCACCGCGGCCGGTCATACTGCCGCACAGCCTGCGTTCCTGTCCAAGGAACGCATCATCGCCAAGCCCGGTTTTAACCGCTGGCTGGTTCCGCCCGCCGCGTTGGCCATCCACCTGTGCATCGGCATGGCGTACGGTTTCTCGGTGTTTTGGCTGCCGTTGTCCAAAGCGCTGGGTATCACCGCCCCTGTGGCATGTGCGCCGGACATGAGCTTTATCGCACAGGTTTTCTCGTCCCAGTGCGACTGGCCGATCTCCATGCTGGGCTGGATCTACACCCTGTTCTTCATCTTCCTGGGCTGCTCGGCAGCGATCTGGGGCGGCTGGCTGGAACATGCCGGGCCGCGCAAGGCAGGCGTTGTGTCGGCGTTGTGCTGGTGTGGTGGCTTGTTGATCTCGGCGTTGGGCATCTACACCCATCAGATTTGGCTGATGTGGATCGGCTCTGGCGTCATTGGCGGGATCGGGCTGGGCCTGGGCTACATTTCCCCGGTATCGACGCTGATCAAGTGGTTCCCGGACAAGCGTGGCATGGCCACCGGTATGGCGATCATGGGCTTTGGTGGCGGTGCGATGGTGGGGGCTCCCCTGGCCGCCGCGCTGATGGGGCACTTTGCCTCGCCGACCAGCGTGGGTGTGTGGCAGAGCTTTGTGGTGATGGCCGTCATTTACTTCGTGTTCATGATCGGCGGCGCGCTTTCGTACCGTGTACCGCCGACCGGCTGGAAGCCTGAGGGCTGGACCGCGCCGGTGAAAAAAGCCAGCAGTGCGATGATCACCACCCGTCACGTGCATGTGAACGTGGCCTGGAAAACCCCGCAATTTCGCCTGGTGTGGCTGGTGCTGTGCCTGAACGTGTCCGCCGGTATCGGTATCCTGGGCATGGCTTCGCCGCTGTTGCAGGAAGTGTTTGGCGGCAAGCTGCTGGGTGTCGACGTGCCGTTCGGCCAGCTGGATGCCGGGCAACTGGCGTCGATCGCTGCGATCGCGGCCGGCTTTACCGGTCTGTTGAGCCTGTTCAACATCGGCGGGCGGTTCTTCTGGGCGTCGTTCTCCGACTACCTGGGCCGCAAAAACACGTACTTCCTGTTCTTTGCGCTGGGTTTTGCCCTGTACGCGCTGGTGCCAAACCTGGGGCACCTGGGTAACGTGGCGCTGTTCGTGGCGGCGTTCTGCGTGATTCTGTCGATGTACGGCGGCGGTTTCTCCACCGTCCCTGCGTACCTGGCCGACCTGTTCGGCACGCAAATGGTCGGTGCGATCCACGGTCGTCTGCTCACGGCGTGGGCGGCGGCGGGCGTGTTGGGCCCGGTGCTGGTCAACTACCTGCGTGAGTATCAGCTGAGCATCGGCGTGGCCCGTGCCGACGCCTATGACATCACCTTGTACATCCTCGCCGGCCTGCTGGTGCTGGGTTTCATCTGCAACCTGCTGGTCCGCCCGGTGGCAGACAAGTACTTCATGACCGACGCGGAACTGGCCGCCGAGCAGGCGCTGGGCCACGACAAGGGTGCCGATGCCAGCACCGTGCTTGAGTGGAAAGCCAACCCGGCCACCGTGCCAATGGCGATTGCCGCCTGGCTGGCGGTGGGTATTCCGCTGGCGTGGGGTGTGTGGGTGACCCTGCAAAAGACCGCGGTACTGTTCCACTGATACAGCCTGCGATCACGCCCGCGCCCCGCGTGGGCGTGATCGATGCGCACCATCCTGGGGCGCTTGAATCAACTCGTCAGTCTTATCCCCTTCGATGTTTCTGTTTGTCGCCCGCGCCCCTATAATGGCTGCCTTTTTCGCCCAATGATTTTGCGGAGCTGGTGATGGCCGAACGTAAGGCGTCCGTCGAGCGCGACACTCTGGAAACCCAGATCAAAGCCTCGATCAACCTGGATGGCACCGGAAAGGCCCGATTTGATATCGGTGTACCTTTTCTTGAGCACATGCTGGACCAGATCGCCCGTCACGGGCTGATCGACCTGGATATCGTCAGTAAAGGCGACCTGCATATCGACGACCACCACACGGTGGAAGACGTCGGTATCACGTTGGGCCAGGCGTTTGCCAAGGCCATTGGCGACAAGAAAGGCATCCGCCGCTACGGCCATGCCTATGTGCCGCTGGACGAAGCGCTGTCGCGTGTGGTCATCGACTTCTCCGGTCGTCCGGGCTTGCAGATGCACGTACCGTACACCCGCGCCACCGTGGGCGGTTTTGACGTCGACCTGTTCCAGGAGTTTTTCCAGGGTTTCGTCAACCACGCACTGGTCAGCCTGCACATCGACAATCTGCGCGGCACCAACACTCACCACCAGATCGAAACCGTGTTCAAGGCTTTTGGCCGCGCCCTGCGCATGGCCGTGGAGCTCGATGAGCGCATGGCCGGGCAAATGCCGTCGACCAAGGGCGTCTTGTAATGCAGACGGTCGCCGTTATCGATTACGGCATGGGCAACCTGCACTCGGTGGCCAAGGCGCTGGAGCACGTCGGCGCTGGCAAGGTGCTGATCACCAGCGATGCACAGGTGATCCGTGAAGCCGACCGTGTGGTGTTCCCCGGCGTGGGCGCCATTCGCGACTGCATGGCCGAAATCCGCCGCCTGGGCTTTGACAGCCTGGTGCGCGAGGTCAGCCAGGACCGTCCGTTCCTGGGCATTTGCGTGGGCATGCAGGCCTTGCTGGACCACAGCGAAGAGAACGACGGCGTCGATTGCATCGGTGTGTTTCCAGGCCAGGTGAAGTTCTTCGGCAAGGACCTGCACGAAGACGGCCAGCACCTCAAAGTCCCGCACATGGGCTGGAACGAGGTGCGCCACACCGTCGACCACCCGCTGTGGCACGACATCCCGGACATGGCGCGCTTCTACTTCGTGCACAGCTACTACATCACGGCCGGTAACCCGGGCCAGGTGGTGGGTGGCGGGCATTACGGTGTCGATTTTGCCGCCGCCTTGGCCGAGGGGTCGCGCTTTGCCGTGCAGTTCCACCCGGAGAAGAGCCATACCCATGGCCTGCAATTGCTGCAGAACTTCGCCACCTGGAATGGGCGCCGGTAATGGCCAAGAAGGGCAAGCCACCGATCTTGAACCTCACGCCCGAACAGGAGAGTGAGGCCACCCACAAGATCAAGCGTTTCATGGAAGACCGCTTCGAGCTCAAGCTGGGCTCGTTCGAGGTGGCCGAGCTCCTTGAGCTGTTTACCACTGAAATTGCGCCGCACTATTACAACAGGGCGATTTTCGATGTGCAGACGCACCTTAAAGAACGGTTCGAAAGCATCGAAAGCGACTTGTGGTCTTTAGAAAAAAGCAGCTGAACGCTTCACGCTGCCAGAACTGATACGCGTGCTTGCTTGCAGCCTACCGCTTGCAGCTTGCAGCTCTTTGGACAAAGGAAACAGCATGCTCATTATCCCCGCTATCGATCTCAAGGACGGCGCCTGCGTGCGTCTGCGCCAGGGCCGCATGGAAGATTCCACCGTGTTCTCCGATGACCCGGTGAGCATGGCTGCCAAGTGGGTGGAGGGCGGTTGCCGCCGTCTGCATCTGGTGGACTTGAACGGCGCCTTTGAAGGCCAGCCCGTCAACGGTGAAGTGGTCACGGCCATCGCCAAGCGCTACCCGGCCCTGCCGATCCAGATCGGCGGCGGCATCCGCTCCCTGGAAACCATCGAGCACTACGTGAAAGCGGGCGTGAGCTACGTGATCATCGGCACCAAGGCTGTGAAAGACCCGGCCTTCGTCGCCGAAGCCTGCCGCGCCTTCCCGGGCAAGGTCATCGTGGGCCTGGACGCCAAGGACGGTTTCGTCGCCACCGACGGCTGGGCTGAAATCAGCACCGTGCAGGTGATCGACCTGGCCAAGCAGTTCGAAGCCGACGGCGTGTCTGCCATCGTTTATACCGACATCGCCAAAGACGGCATGATGCAGGGCTGCAACGTGCCGTTCACCGCCGCACTGGCGGCGGCCACCCGGATTCCGGTGATCGCCTCGGGCGGCATCCACAACCTGGGCGATATCAAGTCGCTGCTGGACGCCAAGGCCCCCGGCATCATCGGCGCCATTACCGGCCGTGCGATTTACGAGGGCACGCTGGACGTTGCGCAAGCCCAGGCTTACTGCGATGCCTACGGGGCGAGCGCCAAGGTGTAAGCGCCAAGCTGCGAGTAAAAGCCGATGGGCTTGCACCTGCAGCGCAGCGCTTGAAGCTTCTTAGTCGGAGAGTAAGTCCATGGCTTTAGCCAGACGCATCATCCCTTGCCTGGACGTCGACAACGGTCGCGTGGTGAAGGGCGTCAAGTTCGAGAACATCCGCGATGCCGGCGACCCGGTGGAAATTGCCCGTCGTTATGACGAGCAAGGCGCTGACGAGATTACCTTCCTCGACATCACCGCCAGCGTCGATGGCCGCGACACCACGCTGCATACCGTGGAGCGCATGGCCAGCCAGGTGTTTATCCCGCTGACCGTGGGCGGCGGCGTGCGCACCGTGCAAGACATCCGCAACCTGCTCAATGCCGGTGCCGACAAGGTGTCGATCAACACCGCCGCGGTGTTCAACCCCGAGTTCGTGGGCGAAGCGGCGCAGCACTTTGGTTCGCAATGCATCGTGGTGGCTATCGACGCCAAGAAAGTCTCCGGCCCGGGCGAAACCCCGCGTTGGGAGATCTTCACCCATGGCGGGCGCAAGCCCACCGGGCTGGACGCGGTGGAGTGGGCCAAGAAGATGGAAGGCCTGGGCGCCGGTGAGATCCTGCTGACCAGCATGGACCAGGACGGCATGAAAAACGGCTTCGACCTGGGCGTGACCCGTGCCATCAGCGATGCGCTGGGTATTCCGGTGATCGCGTCCGGCGGCGTGGGCAACTTGCAGCACTTGGCCGACGGCGTGATTGAAGGCCACGCCAGCGCAGTGCTGGCGGCGAGTATTTTCCACTTTGGCGAATACACCGTTCCCGAGGCCAAGGCCTACATGGCGGCGCGCGGTATCACCGTTCGCTAAACGCCGCTGGACACCATGGCAGGCTCGCGGCACTCTGGTGCCTGCCATGGATTCCGGTACTGTTCATGTTCAAATCTCTGCTTCTGGCCCTTGCCAGCACCTGCGTTCTGCTGGCTGGCCCGGCCCATGCCCAAGAACCGTCTGACGCCGCCCTGGTGCTGCTGACGGAAAATTTCCCGCCGTACAACATGGCCAAAAACGGCAAGAACTTCGCCAAGGACGAGAACCTGGAAGGCATCGCCGTGGACATCGTCCGCGAAACCTTCAAGCGCGCTGGCATCTCCTACAACCTCACCCTGCGATTTCCTTGGGAGCGCGTGTACAAACTCGCCCTGGAAAACCCCGGCTACGGGGTGTTCGTGATGGCCCGCGTGCCGGAGCGTGAGGCGCTGTTCAAATGGGTAGGCCCCATCGGCCCGGACGACTGGGTGCTGCTGGCCAAGGCCGACAGCAAGATCCAATTGAGCGATATCGCGCAGGCCAAGGGCTACAAGATCGGCGCGTACAAAGGTGACGTGATCGCCTTGAGCCTGGAAAAGCGCGGGCTCAAGCCGCTCATCGTGCTGCGTGACCAGGACAACGCCCGCAAATTGGTGGATGGCCAGATCGACCTGTGGGCCACCGGCGATCCTGCCGGACGTTACCTGGCCCGGCAGGAAGGCGTGACGGGGCTCAAGACCGTGCTGCGCTTCAACAGCGCCGAGCTGTACCTGGGGCTGAACAGGAACGTGCCGGATGACGTCGTCGCCCGGCTGCAATCTGCACTGGATCAGCTCCGCCAGGAAGGCGTGGTGGACCAGATCACGGCGCGCTACCTCTAGCGCACCTGGATATCGACAGCGCCGGGGTTCCCCGGCGGGTACTCACTCCAGAACAGGCTTTTTTCGTTGGTCTGCGTAAACGCGCCCAGCACCTGGCTGCCGTTGGTTCGCAGCAGCCGGTAGTGGCTGCTCAAGTAGTACACCGCCACCGAGGTGTGTGCGCCCAGGGTGCAGGACACGGTCGATGATTTGCTCGTCGATTGCCCGCGGGTCAGCGACTGGGTGTTGAGGAACGTGTTCTCCATCTTCAGCGAACTGTTGAACACCCCCATGACGGTGACACTCACGCCTGTCTCGAGTTTGACGCTTTCGGTCTTGGTGTCGGTTGTGCTGAGTTGTTCGGTGTAGGTGGTTGTCCAAGTGAGGCGCTGAGTCTGTGAGGTGTCGTTGTAGGCATGTTCGATCAGCACATAGCGGTCCGTGCGCTCCAGGTAATAGATCGGGGACTGGGCGACCTGTTGCACGGGGGACAATTCCGGGTCGTTAATGGCCAGCCAAGGCAACTCGGTGATGTGCGGGTGTTTGTTTTGATGGGTCACGGGGGGCCGTGCATGGCTTTTCAGCAGGGGCACGGTGCTGGACAGCGGTGATCGAGTGGTCAGCTGGGTGCGCAGCGAATAGGTCTTGAGGCTGGGTGAGGGCCGCGTGTAGGCGTGGGTGCCGATAAACGTGCCGGGCGAAAAGAACAGCTCTGAGGGGATAGGGTCTGGCGGGCTGATGCTCCAGGCCGAAAAATCGGTAAGGGCGCCGGAGTTCCGGTCGTGCCAGACCTGTTCACCGGCGCGGGAGCGGATGACCAGGTCTTCGCGCACGCAGCGAATGCGGCGCGACACCGGTTTTTGCAGGCCATTGCCCGCCAGGCACCCCAGGCTCGCGTAGCCGGGCGGCGGCACGGGACGCCAGATCGAGCAGCCCGAGGGGTGCGACCACAGGTGTTCATAATCCTCCGGGGGCCGCAGCGCCGAACCCGTGGGGCCGTTCAGGTCGGCCACCACCGGGGCAACCTGCGTGCCGTTGAAGTCGGCGGCGCCCAGCCCTAAATAATCCCCCAGGGCAAAGTGGTCATTGATGCCGTGGGGTGTGTCGGGGCGCCACAGGCTCACGCTCGTGTCGGCCTGTGTGTTGGGGAATTTGATGTCGTGCCAGTACTGCAAAAAGGTGCTGGTGAAATGGATCTTCAGGTCTTTGTAAATCAAGTGAGCCATGGGGCATTGGCCTGTTCAGTCGGGAGGCTGAACAGTGGGCGCCAATTCCCAGTTGGGGAGGGGGTGCATACGTGACGCTGCGGGCTCAGTAATACGTGCCGTTTTTGCCATGGGCCACGGTGGCCTGGTTGCTGCGCACGCTGATCATGCGCTTGATATCGATCCACTCCACGCCTTGCTGGGCCAGCTTGGGCAATTCGCGCTCAAGCACCGCCAGGGTCTGTGGGTACGGGTGGCCGATCATCACCGCCGAACCTTGTTTGTGGGCCAGTTTGATGGCGGTCTGCAGTTGCGTGCTGATGGCGGCTTCGGTGCGTTCGTCATCCAGGAACACATCGCGGGACAGGCTCGCCAGGCCAATCTTCTGCGCCTCGGCGGCGGCCACGGTCTTGGCGCTGGTGCGGCTGTCGAGAAAGAACTTGTTGCGCCGTTGCAACTCGGCCATCAACCAGGCCATGGCGACCGGTTGCGCGGTCATGCGGCTGCCCATGTGGTTGTTGATACCGGCGGTGTAGGGCACGGCCTTGAAGGCGGCGTCCAGGCGCTTGCCGAGTTCTTCGAGGGGCAACTCGGGGTGCCAGGCGAACGGGCCGGTGGCCGGGTCCATGGGCATGTGCAGGATCACGATCTTGCCGGCCTTGTGGGCTTCGCGGGCAAATTCGGCGGCGTGGGGCGTGTCGGGCATGACCGCCGTGGTGACGGGGCCGGGCAGGCTCAGCACGCGGCGGTCCCGGGGCAGGTTTTGCCCCAGGTCGTCGATGATAAGGGTGAGGTAGGCTTTGTGAGGCTCGCTGGCCGGGGCCGCGTAGGCAACCCCTGCCAGGCTGCACAGCAGCGCCAGAATCAGAGCAAGGCGCATATCAACGGCTGCGGGTAATGCTCAAGCCCTTGAGCAGGCTCAGCGCCTGGGCCAGTTGGTAGTCATCGTCCTGCGGCATCGGCTTGGCTTTGGGGCCGCTGCCGGTCGGCTGGTCGGCGCCGCCGTTGCCATTGCCCAGGTGGCCTTGCAGGTCGGCCTCTTTGTAGTACTCGCTGTCTTGCTCGTTGGTGATCTTGGCCTTGCGCACTTCAATGTCCGGGACAATGCCCTGGGCCTGGATCGAGCGTCCGTTGGGCGTGTAGTACAACGCCGTGGTGATCTTCACCGCGCGGTCATTGTTCAGCGGCAGCACGGTTTGCACCGAGCCTTTGCCAAAGCTGTTGGTGCCCATCAGCACCGCGCGTTTCTGGTCTTGCAGGGCACCGGCGACGATTTCCGAGGCCGAGGCGCTGCCGCCGTTGATCAGCACCACCATGGGCACCGCTTCGCTCAAGTCATTGCCGGTGGCCGAAAAGCGCAGTTCGGAGTTGGCGATGCGGCCCTTGGTGTACACGATCAGGCCCTTGGTGATGAAGTGGTCCACCACTTCCACCGCTGCCTGCAACACGCCGCCTGGGTTGTTGCGCAGGTCCAGCACGATGCCGCTGAGTTTCTTGCCGTTGTCTTTGCGCAGTTTGGCCAGGGCCTTGGCCACTTCGTCGCCGGTCTTGACCTGGAACTGGGTGATGCGCAGGTAGCCGTAGCCCGACTCCAACAGCTGGCTCTTCACGCTTTTGACCGTGATGGTGGCGCGGGCCAGGGTCACGTCGAACGGGTTGCCGCCGTCGCGCACCAGGGTCAGGGTGATTTTCTGGCCGATCTTGCCGCGCATTTTGTCCACGGCTTCGGTCATGGTCTGGCCACGGGTGGGCTGGCCGTTGATCTTGACGATAAAGTCGCCCGCCTGGATGCCCGCCTTGGAGGCCGGGGTGTCATCGATGGGCGAGACAACCTTGATATTGCCGTCCTCGGCGCCGACTTCGATGCCCAAGCCGCCGAATTCACCGCTGGTGCTTTCCTGCAACTCGGCGAAATCTTCCGGGCCCAGGTAGGCCGAGTGCGGGTCAAGGTTGCTGAGCATGCCCTTGATGGCATTTTCCAGCAGGGTCTTGTCGTCCACAGGTTCGACATAGGCGGCCTTGATGCGGTCCATCACCTCGGCAAAGGTGCGCAACTCGTCCAGCGGCAACGGGGCCTTGGTGGTTGCGGCCGTGGCGGACGGGGCGGTCTGGTCGGCGAAAGCCAAGGGCGCGCCGATCACCAGGGCGATCGTCAGGGCCAGCGAGCTGAGGCGGGACAAATGCAGCATGTCGAACGAACTCCTAATGTAGATGCGACCCTATCCTTGGGTGCGGCACCATTGTGCGGGGTCGCTCGGGCGGCCCTGCTGACGAATTGCGAAGTACAACGCCGGGGTGGCCTGGCCACCACTGTTACCCACAGTGGAGATGGACTCTCCGGCTTTTACCACATCACCTGCGGCCTTGAGCAACGTTTGATTGTGGCCGTAAAGGCTCAAATAGCCATTCCCGTGGTCAAGAATCACCAACAAACCCGCGCCGCGCAGCCAGTCGGCAAAGACCACGCGGCCACCGTGCACGGCATGCACCGCGCTGCCGGCGGCGGCGCTGATCATGACGCCGTCCCACTTGGCGCGGGTGTCGTCGCCACGGGTTTCACCAAAGCGTGCCAGTAGTCGACCATCAACAGGCCATGGAAGTTTTCCCCGCGCTGAAGCAAAAGGCCCACCAAAGGACTCGCCCGCGCTGGAAACCAGCGGGCCGGGGGCGGCATGCGCCGGTTTGCGCGGGGCCGGCGCGTCGCTGGACGCGGCGAGTTCGGCCTCACGCTGGCGCTTTTTTTCGGCTTCCTGCTGCGCAATCAGCGCTTTCTGACGCGCTTCTTCGGCCTCTCGGGCCTGGCGGGCCAGGGTTTCTTCGATGGTTTTCAGCACGTTGGCCAAGTCGGCCTGGTCTTGTTGACGGGCCTGGAGCTTGGCGTCACGGGCCTTTACGTCGTCATTGAGCTTGGCCAGGGCTTGCTGGCGCTCCTTGCGGACCTTGTCCAACTCGTCGCGCTGGGCGTCGAGGCTGGCTTTCTGGTCCTGCAACTGCGATTGCTGATTGGCGATGTCCTGCTCGACACTGGCCAGTTGGCGCAAGGTTTCGTTGAATTCCTTCAATTGCGCCAGGCGGGCTTTGCTCAGGTAGTCGTAGTACGTCAGGGTGCGGGCGAATTTTTCCGGGTTCTGCTGGTTGAGCAGCAGCTTGAGGTATTCCTGGTGGCCGTTCTGATACGCGGCGCGGGCCTGGATCGCGATCAGGCGTTGTTGCTCAACCCGGGCGCTCTGGAGTTTTTTTTTCTCATCGTCGAGTCGCTCCAGTTCCGACTCGCTCTTCTTTAGTTCTTTTTGCAGCTCCTGGACCTGCTTCTCCAGCTTGCCCATCTCGGTTTCCGTGCCGCGCAGGTCTTTCTGCACGCCGGACTTCTCCTCCTGGAGCTTGCCGAGCAGCTTTTTAAGCTCGGTAATGTCCTGACGCGTGGCGTCCAACTGTTGTTGGGTTTGTGCACGCTCGTCGGCAAACGCCGATTGGAGCAGGCATGCAAGAGCAAAGGCTATAAAGGCGCGAAGCATAGAGGCGGGCGACACCAGGGAAAGGGACGGTCTAGTATGCCCGGCCCCGGCGGCAAAAAAAACGCCCAATTCGGGCTGGGGGGCAAGTTGGGTTGAAACGCCTTGAAATGCTCCTGCTGCCACGGACTTTTTGTGGGTAATAGACTCGTCGGCCCCGGCAAATAGCCTCTGGCGCGCTGACGGGGCCTCTGGAGATCTGGCAGGTGGCCTACAGCGATGGTTCGGCCCGCTTGGCATTTATCGGTGCTTATGAAACCAAGCGGCAGATGTTGGTGATCGTCAACATTCAAGCGGGCAATGTGCTTTGGAATTTCATGCAGACAGACGCGAAGGCCTTGAACAAGCACCGGCACGGCCAGCTCGTCTACAAACGTTATGAGCTTTTATAGCGGGCAAAGAAAAGGGCAGTTCTTTCGAACTGCCCTTAATAGTTACGCGCTTGATATTCATATACACACCCTCAAGCCGGGGTGTGGAGGTCTCACCCTACGCAGATATCCAGCCACCTACGGGGTTCCTACGCCAGTTAAAGCCGCTGGAGGCAACTGGTTTCGCGCTCGGGGTCCATTATTCACGGGCTGCCTGTAATGAGCAACCCCGCAGTTGTGTCAGACCAGAATCGACGTCCCGGTCATCTCCTCCGGCTTCTCCAACCCCATCAACTTCAGCAGGGTGGGCGCCACGTCTGCCAGTACGCCGCCTTCACGCACTTTCAGGTCGCGCTTGCCGACGTAGATGAACGGCACCGGCTCGGTGGTGTGGGCGGTGTGGGCCTGGCCGGTGGATTCGTCGGACATTTGCTCGCAGTTGCCGTGGTCGGCGGTGATCAGCGCTTCGCCGCCGACTTTTTCCAGGGCGTCGACGATGCGGCCCACGCAGCTGTCCAGGCATTCCACGGCCTTGATCGCCGCGTCCAGGTTGCCGCTGTGACCCACCATGTCGCCGTTGGCGTAGTTCACCACGATTACGTCGTAACGCTGGTTGTCGATGGCGTCGACGATTTTGTCGGTGACTTCTGGCGCGCTCATTTCCGGCTGCAGGTCGTAGGTGGCGACCTTGGGCGACGGGATCAGGATGCGCTCTTCACCCGGGAACGGTTCTTCACGGCCGCCGGAGAAGAAGAAGGTCACGTGGGCGTATTTCTCGGTTTCGGCGATGCGCAGTTGGGTCTTGCCGTTTTTTGCCAGGTAATCGCCCAGCACGTTGTCCAGGCTTCCCGGGGCAAAGGCCGACGGGGCCGGGATGTTCGCGGCGTATTGGGTGAGCATCACGTAGCTGATTTTTGGCTGGCGGGCGCGTTCGAAGTCCTTGAAACCTTCGTCGACGAACACATGGCTCAGCTCGCGGGCGCGGTCGGCGCGAAAGTTCATGAACACCACGGCGTCGCCATCTTCAACCTTCACCGGCTCGCCGACGGTGGTGGCTTTGACGAATTCGTCGCTCTCGCCACGGGCATATGCAGCAGCCAGGCCTTCCTGGGCGGTGGCGGCGTTGAATTCGGCCTGGCCTTCGACGATCAGGTTGTAGGCCTGGGAGACGCGGTCCCAGCGGTTGTCGCGGTCCATGGCGAAGTAGCGGCCCACCAGGCTGGCGATGCGGCCCTTGCCCAGGGTCTTGAAGGTTTCATCCAGCAAGTCGATGGACGACTGCGCGCTTTTGGGCGGCGTGTCGCGGCCGTCGAGAAAGGCGTGCAGGTAGATTTTTTCGGCGCCGCGTTTAAAGGCCAGTTCGGCCATCGCGATCAGGTGGTCCTGGTGGCTGTGCACGCCGCCGTCCGACAGCAGGCCCATGAAATGCACGGCCTTGCCCGCGGCCACGGCCTTGTCCACGGCGGCGCAGATGGTCGGGTTTTCGAAGAACTCGCCGTCGCGGATGGCCTTGGTCACGCGGGTAAAGTCTTGATACACCACGCGCCCGGCGCCCAGGTTCATGTGGCCGACTTCCGAGTTGCCCATTTGGCCGTCTGGCAGGCCTACGTCCATGCCGGAACCGGAGATCAGGCCGTTGGGCACGGTGGCGGTCAGGCGGTCCAGCACGGGCTTGTTGGCCGAGTACACGGCGTTGTCGTGGTGGCTTTCGCTGTGTCCGAAGCCATCGAGAATTATCAGGACCAAAGGTTTAGGCGTGGTAGTCATAGATCCTCTCGCGGCAGTAATAAAAGAAGGACATGGAAAAGGGAGTGGCAGTTTAAAGCGAAGTTCCGATGGCGTCACCGCTTTACGGGGGTTGGCCCCCCCTGACGGCTGTGTATACTTACCGCCATTTTAACGCCCTGGAAGCTCCTTGATGGTCGACCACCTGATTGCATTTGCCACTGCCCACTATTTGCTCGCGGGTGCCTTCGTTATCCTGCTGGCGCTGCTGATCGCCCACGAGCTGAGCCGCGGCGGCCGCAGCCTGAGCACCGCCGAGCTGACCGCGCTGGTCAACAAGGACGAGGCCATCGTGGTGGACCTGCGCCCCACCAAGGACTTCGCCGCCGGCCACATCGTGGGCGCGCTGAACATTCCCCAGGACAAGCTGATCGCCCGCCTGGCCGAGCTGGAAAAGCACAAGGCCAAGACCATCATCCTGGTCGACGCACAGGGCCAGCATTCGGGCACCCACGCCCGCGAGATGCTCAAAACCGGCTTCAACGCCGCCAAGCTGTCCGGTGGTATCGCCAGCTGGCGTGCCGACAACCTGCCGCTGGTGAAGTGACATGAGCCAGGTTGTCGTTTACTCCAGCGATTACTGCCCTTATTGCATGCGCGCCAAGCAACTGCTCAAGAGCAAGGCTGTGGCCTTCGACGAGATCAAGGTCGACGGCAAACCCCAGGTGCGCGCCGAAATGGCCCAGAAAGCCGGCCGTACGTCGGTCCCGCAGATCTGGATCGGCAGCCAGCACATCGGTGGGTGCGACGACCTGTTTGCCCTGGAGCGCGCCGGCAAGCTGGACGCGCTGCTTCACGTCTGACTCCTAAACCCTGAACACACAAGATTAATGAAGGATCTGCGATGACTGACCAACAGAACACCGAAGCAGCCGAAGTTCAACCACAGTTCTCGCTGCAGCGCATCTACGTACGCGACCTGTCGTTCGAAGCCCCGAAAAGCCCGGCGATCTTCCGCCAGGAGTGGACCCCAAGCGTTGCGCTGGACCTGAACACCCGTCAGAAAGCCCTGGAAGGCGACTTCCACGAAGTGGTACTGACCCTCTCCGTTACCGTGAAAAACGGCGAAGAAGTGGCCTTTATCGCTGAAGTGCAACAGGCCGGTATCTTCCTGATCCAGGGCCTGGACGAAGGCTCCATGAGCCATACCCTGGGCGCGTTCTGCCCCAACATCCTGTTCCCGTATGCCCGTGAGACGCTGGACAGCCTGGTCACCCGTGGCTCGTTCCCGGCCCTGATGCTGGCACCGGTGAACTTCGATGCCCTGTACGCCCAAGAGCTGCAGCGCATGCAACAAGAAGGCGCGCCAACGGTTCAGTAAACCGTTGCTGCATGAAAAAGCGCCGTCATCGGCGCTTTTTTATTGGCTGCAAGCGGCTGGGCTGTTACTTGAAACCCAACTGGCGCCAGCCTTCGTACACGGCAACCGCCACGGTGTTGGACAGGTTCAGGCTGCGACAGCCCTCGCGCATCGGCAAACGCAGGCGATGGCCAGGCGCCAAGGCGTCGAGCACCTCGGCTGGGAGGCCACGGCTTTCCGGGCCGAACAGGAACGCGTCGCCCTCGGCAAAGCTCACGTCATGAAACGGTTGCGAGCCCTTGGTGGTGAACGCAAACAGCCGTGGATGGCCCAGGCTTTCCAGGCAACTGGCCAGGTCGGCATGGCGCTTGAGCGTGGCGTACTCGTGGTAGTCCAGCCCGGCGCGGCGCAGGCGCTTGTCGTCCATGTCAAAGCCCAGGGGCTCGATCAAATGCAGGTGGCAGCCACTGTTGGCGCACAGCCTGATAACGTTGCCGGTATTCGGCGGAATTTCTGGTTGAAAAAGGATGACGTGAAACATGCACGGCTCCGCAGGCAAAGATGGGCAGCATTCTACCCCTGAAGAAGACCCCAGGCCGAAGCTATTCCCGCGGGTTTTGGGTTCATTGGCCATTGTGGGGGTGATGGTGGGCCTGATGATTGGCCGGCTGACCACCCCCGACCCCGTTCAATTGCTGCAGGTCGAGCCCGCTGGCGACGGGGCGCTGGTGTGGTTCAGCGCCGAGCCCAAGCTGCATGGCGAACACATCGACGGCACCGTGGCGCTGTTGTTCGACGCGCAGGGCAAGGCGCAAGCGGGGCAATTGAAGCTCAATGACAAGGACGTGAACTGGCGCGTACGCAAGACTGACGCAGGCGTGTTGTTCAACCTGGTGGCGGCGCGGCCGTTGCGGGGGGAGTGGTCGGGGGCGAAGGTCGATGGCCGCTGGCGGCTGCAGATCCATCTGCGCGAAGAATAAAAGAGGGAATCCCCGGCCTGCCTGTACCAAGGTTCCCAAAACGGGCTGGGGCTATGGGCGCTGTGCCACATAAGCCCCGGGTGTAAAGAAGGGAGTTCCCGGCCTGCCTGTACCAGGGCTCCCAAAACGGGGTGAAGCCACTTCGTATTAAAGAGGGAATCCCCGGCCTGCCTGTACCGAGGTTCCCGAAACGGGTGTGGGGCACGACGCTGTCTGCATCAAGCGCCCCGGGTATTAAAGAGGGGATTCTCGGCCTGCCTGTACCAAGGTCCCCGAAACTGGGTAGTGACAGGGTTATTGCAGGGCGCGTGCCAGAGTGACGAGTTTGTGCCAAAAAATTTCTGCATAAAGCGCAAAGCCCCGGAATACGGGGCTTTGGTGTGTTTGCGGTGCGCGTTTTTTGCGGGGGAGCGGGCTGCGCGGGGAGTGAAACCTGTGCTCGATGCCGGGTATTGGTGCATTGAAGCGGTGCACGGCCTTGGGCTTCGCACAAAAAAAAGGGAGCGGGCAAGCCCGCTCCCTTGTGGGGAGGAGGGGGGTTAGCCCTCGTCGCCCTCGTCGTCGTCCCCGCCGTCGACCTTCATGCCCAATTCCTTGATCTTGCGGGTCAAGGTGTTGCGGCCCCAGCCCAGTAGCACGGCGGCGTCGCGGCGGCGGCCAGCGGTGTGCTTCAGGGCGGTTTCGATCATGATCCGCTCAAAGGCCGGCACGGCGCTGTCCAACAGGCTCGACTGGCCACGGGCCAATGCCTGGTCGGCCCACTGGCGCAGTGCCTGTTCCCAGTTGGTCACCGGTGCCGAGTCTTGCGGCAGGCTCAAGAGTTCCGGCGGCAGGTCGCTGATGTGCACCTCGCGCCCGGACGCCATCACCGTGATCCAGCGGCAGGTGTTCTCCAGCTGGCGCACGTTGCCCGGCCACGGCAGGTTTTTGAGGTATTCCTCGGTTTCGTTTTTCAGCAGCTTGGGTTCCACGGCCAGTTCTTGCGCGGCGCGGCTGAGGAAGTGCCGGGCCAGGGTCGGGATGTCTTCGCGACGGTCCGACAGCCGTGGAATGTGGATGCGGATCACGTTGAGGCGGTGGAACAAGTCCTCACGGAACTTGCCTGCGTGCACCAGGGTTTCCAGGTTCTGGTGGGTCGCGGCGATGATGCGCACGTCGACCTTGACCGGGGTGTGCCCGCCCACGCGGTAGAACTCGCCGTCCGCCAGTACGCGCAGCAGGCGGGTCTGGGTGTCGGCCGGCATGTCGCCGATTTCGTCAAGGAACAGCGTGCCGCCGTCGGCCTGTTCAAAGCGCCCGCGACGCAGGTTGGCCGCGCCGGTGAACGCGCCTTTTTCGTGGCCGAACAGTTCGGACTCCATCAGGTCCTTGGGAATCGCCGCCATGTTCAAGGCGATGAACGGCGAGGCCGCCCGTGGGCTGTGGCGGTGCAGGGCGTGGGCCACCAGCTCTTTACCCGTGCCGGACTCACCGTTGATCAGTACGGTGATGTTGGAATGGCTCAAACGCCCGATGGCGCGAAACACTTCCTGCATCGCCGGCGCTTCGCCGATGATTTCCGGTGTGCGGGCCAGGGCCGGGATCACTTCCTGGTTCTGTTGTTCCTGGGCGTGCTGGTTGGCGCGCTTGACCAGTGCCACGGCCTCGTCCACGTCGAACGGCTTGGGCAGGTACTCAAAGGCGCCGCCCTGATAGGAGGCCACGGCGCTGTCCAGGTCCGAGTGCGCGGTCATGATGATTACCGGCAGGCGCGGGTGCTGCTCGCGGATGCGCGCCAGCAAGTCCAGGCCGCTGGCGCCGGGCATGCGGATGTCAGAGATGATCACGTCCGGTTGCTGGCGAGCCAGGCGGCTCATCACCCCGTCGGCGCTGTCAAAGCTTTGGGTGGTCATGCCTTCCTGTTGCAAGGCTTTCTCCAGGACCCAGCGGATAGAACGGTCGTCATCAACGATCCAGACAGTTTCACTACGGCTCATGTCGAGGGGGCTCCTTGTTCCAGTGGCAGAAAGATCGAGAACGTGGTGTGGCCGGGATGGCTGTCACACTCGATCAGACCCTGGTGCTGGCTGATAATGTTCTGGGTAATGGCCAAGCCTAGCCCGGTACCGTCCGGGCGCCCGCTGACCATGGGGAAGAAGATGGTTTCTTGCAGGTCCGCGGGGATGCCCGGGCCGTTGTCGATGATCTCGACCTTGGTCACCAGGCGATGGCGGATGTGCCCGATGGTGAACTGGCGCAGGGCGCGGGTGCGCAAGGTGATGCGGCCCAGGCGCAGCTCGTTCTGGCTGCTGATGGCCTGCATGGCGTTGCGCACGATATTGAGCACCGCCTGGATCATCTGCTCGCGGTCGATCAACACATCGGGAATGCTCGGGTCGTAGTCGCGCACCAGGTTGATGCAGCCCTGGCTTTCGGCCTCGACCAGTTGGCAGACACGCTCAAGCACCTCGTGCACATTGGTCATCGCCAGCGAGGGCAGTTTGTTGGAGCCGAGCATGCGGTCCACCAGGTTACGCAGGCGGTCGGCTTCCTCGATGATGACGTTGGTGTAGTCCTTGAGGTTCTCGTCCGGCAGCTCGCGAGCCAGCAATTGAGCCGCACCCCGAATCCCGCCCAACGGATTCTTGATCTCATGGGCCAGGCCGCGCACCAGCATTTTGCTGGTTTCCTGTTTGGACAATTGCGCCTCTTCCTTGGTGATGCGCAGCAGGCGATCGCGCGGATGCACCTCCAGCAGCAGCAAGGTGGCGCCGTGGCTCAGGATGGGGGTCACGGCGTAGTCCACGGTCAGGGTCTGGCCGGTGAGGGCGGTGAGCATCGCTTCGCGCTTGGTGAACGGGTGGGCCTGTTCCACGGCCTGGCGCAACGAGCTCAGGGCCTCGGCCGACTCGGTGAACAGTTCGCTGATGAACTGCCCATGGCTGCGCTGACCGCTGATGGCCAGCAGCATCTCCGCCGCCGGGTTCATGTACTCAAGACGCAGGTCGTCATTGAGCAGGATGGTCGCGGTGGTCAGGTTGTCGAGTAGCAGGCGGTGCAGTGCGTCGCTAATGGTCATCAGGACCTCTTTTGGAGCAAGGCGCGGGCTTGAGGCACACGCTGATACAAGGAAAATGCAAAAACCAAACCAAGGCTCTGAAAAGAAGCGCGCAGGCCCTGAAATAAGGGTTTTTGGTGCGAGATTGTGGCGTTCTGCCAGCCTGATCGGGAATTTTCGAACCAAAATGGGGTGGCATGGTGGGTAGGGTGCAGGCTATCGCACCAATATAGTGCGAATTTGTACAATCTGTTCAGCAACCTGAAAATCATGGGATTAATGGCGCGTTCAAGGGTGCGGGGCGCGTGGGGCTCGCCCTTTGTGGCAGGCAAAAAAAAAGACCTCCCGAAGGAGGTCTTTTTTGTCACGCCGCATCAAGCGGCGCTACCGGATCAGCAGCTGTAGTACAGCTCGTATTCCAGTGGGTGTACGAAGGTGCGGACTTTGATTTCTTCTTCGCTCTTGAGCTCGATGTAAGCGTCGATGAAGTCGTCGCTGAACACGCCGCCTTTGGTCAGGAACGCACGGCCCTTGTCCAGCTCTTCCAGGGCTTCTTTCAGGCTGCCGCACACTTGTGGGATCTCTTTGGCCTCTTCAGGCGGCAGGTCGTACAAGTTTTTGTCGGCGGCGTCGCCTGGGTGGATCTTGTTCTGGATACCGTCCAGGCCAGCCATGACCAGGGCAGCGAAAGCCAGGTACGGGTTGGCAGCCGGGTCCGGGAAGCGGGCTTCGATACGACGAGCGCGAGGGCTGGACACGTAAGGAATACGGATCGAGGCGGAACGGTTGCGCGCCGAGTAGGCCAGCATTACCGGTGCTTCGAAACCTGGGACCAGACGCTTGTAGGAGTTGGTCGACGGGTTGGTGAAGCCGTTCAGGGCCTTACCGTGCTTGATGATACCGCCGATGAAGTACAGGGCAGTGTCGGACAGGCCGGCATAACCTTCGCCTGCGAAGGTGTTCTTGCCATCTTTGGCGATGGACAGGTGAACGTGCATACCCGAACCGTTGTCGCCGTACAGAGGCTTAGGCATGAAGGTCGCGGTACGGCCGTAGGCATCGGCCACGTTGTGTACGCAGTACTTCAGGGTCTGAACTTCGTCAGCCTTGGCAACCAGGGTGTTGAACTTCACACCGATTTCGTTCTGGCCAGCGGTGGCCACTTCGTGGTGGTGAACTTCGATGACCAGGCCCATGTCTTCCATGGCGTTGCACATGGCAGTACGGATTTCGTGGTCGTGGTCGAACGGCGGAACAGGGAAGTAGCCGCCTTTGACGCCTGGACGGTGGCCTTTGTTGCCGCCTTCCACGTCCTGGTCGGACATCCACGAACCTTGTTCGGAGAAGATTTTGAACATGGAGCCGGAGATGTCGGACTTGAACTTGACCGAATCAAAGATGAAGAATTCTGGCTCCGGGCCTACGAATACGGTGTCACCGATACCGGTGGACTTCAGGTATTCCTCGGCACGCTTGGCGATCGCACGAGGGTCGCGGTCGTAGCCTTGCATGGTCGAAGGCTCGATCACGTCGCAGACGATGATCAGGGTGGCGTCTTCGGTGAACGGGTCCAGTACGGCGGTGCTGTCGTCCGGCATCAGGATCATGTCGGAGGCTTCGATGCCTTTCCAGCCGGAGATGGAGGAACCGTCGAACATTTTGCCTTCTTCAAAGAAAGCGTCGTCCAGCGCATCACGCGCCGGCATGGTCACGTGGTGTTGAGTACCTTTGGTGTCCGTGAAGCGCAGATCAATCCATTTAACGTCATGATCTTTGATGAGTTGAACCGACTTCGACATGGTGTCCTCCGGGTGGCTTCGGGCTGGGGTAGTGGAGTTAGCCCTAACAATGTGGGTGATGCCGGCGCGAATACTCGACGATGGCAACCTGCCTCACAAGGGAGCAAATTGCATGCCAGTGCGCCAACATGGCCTTTTTGCCTCAAAATAGCCCCTATAACGGTGCAATCCGCTGAAACGGAATAATTTACGCACCGCAATGCAGCGTTTATTTATGGTCGTGACCCGTTTTGGTGCGCGCAAGGTCGTTTGCATATTAACTGGTTAAACCTTGAGCGATTTCCGCTATAATCCGCGCCCCCCTTTTTCGGCCGGGCCTTCGCGCGCTGTTTTCATGAAATTAATCGTTAAAGTCTTCCCCGAGATCACCATCAAAAGCCGACCGGTACGGACGCGGTTCATCCGTCAGTTGGCCAAGAACATCCGTACGGTGCTGCGTGACCTGGACCCGGACGTGGTGGTGAACGGCGTGTGGGACAATCTCGAGCTGGAAACCCGCGTAACCGACCCCAAAGCCTTGAAAGACATGACCGAGCGCCTGAGCTGCATGCCGGGCATCGGGCATTTCCTGCAGGTGGACGAGTACCCGCTGGGCGACTTTGACGACATCACCGCCAAGTGCCAACAGCACTATGGCGATGCGCTCACCGGCAAGATTTTTTCGGTGCGTTGCAAGCGCGCCGGCAAGCACCCGTTCAGCTCCATGGACGTCGAAAAATACGTCGGCAGCAAGCTGCGCCGTGAGTGCAGCGCGGCCGGAATTTCGCTCAAAGCACCCGAAATCGAAGTGCGCATCGAAATTCGCGACCAACGGTTGTTTGTGATCCACAGCCAGCACAACAGCATCGGCGGTTACCCGCTGGGCACGCTGGAACAGTCGCTGGTGTTGATGTCGGGCGGGTTCGATTCCACCGTCGCGGCCTACCAGATGATCCGTCGCGGCCTCATGAGCCACTTCTGCTTCTTTAACCTGGGCGGGCGTGCACACGAATTGGGCGTGATGGAAGTGGCGCACTTCATCTGGAAGAAATACGGCAGTTCCCAGCGCGTGCTGTTTGTCAGCGTGCCGTTCGAGGAAGTGCTCGGCGAAATTCTCGGTAAAGTCGACGACAGTCATATGGGTGTCGTATTGAAGCGTATGATGTTGCGCGCCGCGTCGAAAATCGCCGACCGCCTGCACATCGACGCCCTGGTGACGGGCGAGGCGTTGTCCCAGGTGTCGAGCCAGACGCTGCCAAACCTGTCGGTGATCGACTGCGTGACCGAGAAACTGGTGCTGCGCCCGCTGATCGCCAGCCACAAGCAGGACATCATCGACCTGGCCGACCAGATCGGCACCGGCAATTTTGCCCGGCACATGCCCGAGTACTGCGGGGTCATCTCGGTGAACCCCAAGACCCACGCCAAGCGTCACCGCGTGGAGCATGAAGAGAAAGAATTCGACATGGCGGTTCTGGAGCGTGCGCTCGAGAACGCCAAACTGGTGCCGATCGACCGTGTGATCGATGAATTGGGCCAGGACGTACAGATCGAAGAAGTCAGCGAAGCACTGGCCGGTCAGATCGTCATCGACATCCGTCACCCGGATGCCGCTGAGGACGACCCGCTCCACATCGCTGGCGTCGACGTGCAAACGCTGCCGTTTTATGCACTGAACGCGCGTTTCAAGGAACTGGATTACAGCCGTCAGTACCTGCTGTATTGCGACAAAGGCGTGATGAGTCGCCTGCATGCCCACCATTTGCTCAGTGAGGGGCATGCCAATGTGCGCGTTTATCGACCGAGCTAAGAGCCCGGGGCTGTTTGCCTGTGGCCTGCGTCACCGGCCCCCCGACTCTGCCGTCAAGCTGTAACGGCAAGGCCTGACTCTACTGTTAATCGCTGCCACGACCTGTCAGCACACCGAATCCTCTGATCGAGATACACAAGTGATCGAAAATCTACGCAACATCGCCATCATCGCCCACGTTGACCATGGTAAGACCACCCTGGTAGACAAACTCCTGCGTCAATCCGGCACCCTGGAGCGCAACGAGCTCAACGACGAGCGCGTGATGGACTCCAACGACCAGGAAAAAGAGCGCGGTATTACCATCCTGGCGAAAAACACCGCCATCAACTGGAACGGCTACCACATCAACATCGTGGACACCCCGGGCCACGCCGACTTCGGTGGTGAAGTTGAGCGCGTAATGTCCATGGTTGACTCCGTGCTGCTGCTGGTCGACGCCCAGGACGGCCCTATGCCGCAAACCCGTTTCGTGACCAAGAAGGCGTTTGAAGCCGGCCTGCGTCCGATCGTATGCATCAACAAGGTTGACCGTCCAGGCGCGCGTCCGGACTGGGTTCTGGACCAGATCTTCGACCTGTTCGACAACCTGGGTGCCACCGAAGAACAGCTGGACTTCAAAGTCGTCTACGCCTCGGCCCTGAACGGCATCGCCGGCCTGGACCACGCCGACATGGCTGAAGACATGACCCCGCTGTACCAGTCGATCGTCGACAACGTACCGGCGCCGGCTGTTGACCGTGACGGTCCGTTCCAGATGCAAATCTCGGCACTGGACTACAACAGCTTCCTGGGTGTGATCGGTGTTGGCCGTATCGCCCGTGGTCGCGTCAAGCCAAACACCCCAGTGGTTGCCATCGGCGCCGACGGCAAGAAACGCAACGGCCGTATCCTGAAGCTGATGGGTCACCACGGTCTGCACCGTGTAGACGTTGAAGAAGCTGCTGCAGGCGACATCGTGTGCATCAGCGGTATGGAATCGCTGTTCATCTCCGACACCCTGTGCCACCCGGACACCGTCGAGGCGATGAAGCCTCTGACCGTTGACGAGCCAACCGTTTCCATGACCTTCCAGGTAAACGACTCGCCTTTCTGCGGTAAAGAAGGCAAGTTCGTGACCTCCCGTAACATCAAGGAGCGTCTGGACAAAGAGCTGCTGTACAACGTTGCACTGCGCGTTGAAGAAGGCGACTCGGCTGACAAGTTCAAGGTTTCCGGCCGTGGTGAGCTGCACCTCTCGGTACTGATCGAAACCATGCGTCGCGAAGGCTTCGAAATGGGCGTGGGCCGTCCAGAAGTGATCATCCGCGTCGTTGACGGTGCCAAACAGGAACCGTTTGAAAACGTCACCATCGACACCCCTGAAGAATCCCAGGGCAAGGTGATGGAAGAGATGGGCCTGCGTAAAGGCGACCTGACCAACATGGTGCCGGATGGCAAAGGCCGTGTACGTCTGGAATACAACATCCCTGCGCGCGGCTTGATCGGTTTCCGTAACCAGTTCCTGACCCTGACCAACGGTGCTGGCATCCTGACCTCGATCTTTGATCGCTACGACACCATGAAGTCCGGCGACATGTCCGGCCGTCAGAACGGCGTACTGGTCTCGGTTGAAACCGGCAAGGCGCTGACCTACTCCCTGGAAACCCTGCAGGCGCGTGGCAAGCTGTTCGTTGAACACGGTCAAGAGATCTACAACGGTCAGATCGTTGGCCTGAACAGCCGTGACAACGACATGGGCGTCAACCCAACCAAAGGCAAGAAGCTCGACAACATGCGTGCTTCGGGCAAAGACGAAACCATCGCCCTGGTTCCACCTGTTCGCTTCACCCTGGAGCAGGCACTGGAATTCATCCAGGACGACGAGCTGTGCGAAGTCACGCCTAAGTCGATCCGCCTGCGTAAGAAAATCCTGGACGAAGGCGAGCGTACCCGCGCTGCCAAGAAAGCCAAGAACTGAGTTAACTCAGGCTGAATGAAAAACGCCCCCGGCCTTGCGGTCGGGGGCGTTTTTTTATGTGCGCCAGGCATGGCGCGTTGCGCGAAGCGCAACCAGCTTGGCTGTGGTGGCC